>QMOF01000123.1 GCA_003650185.1 Chloroflexota bacterium
AAGGATGACGGAGGCGAGGCCTGCCGGGCAGGGGCGCCTGCTGGCCCACCGGCCTCACTAGACCATGCCTGGCTCGACGCCGGGCTGCCCGCGCTCCACAGCCCACACCCTAACCGCCCCTCGGTCAAGGCCCTGCCTGGCTTATGCCAGGCTACCTCAGCCCGGTACCCCCACACTCCCAGGATTCCACCGACTAAATGTTGACAGTTACTATGATTGTGCTGTGTGCCGCTCTTGCTAACAAGAAACAGGAGGGATCGTGGACTTTCGTTTCAGTGACGCTGATGAAAGGTTCAGGCAGGAGGTGCTTGAGTTCATAAGGCAGGAGCTGCCCCCTGATTGGACGGGGACGGGACTGCTATCTGAGGCCCACAGCGAAGAGGAGTGGCAGTTCGCACGCGCCATGATGCGCAAAGTAGGGGCGAAGAACTGGCATTCGCTGGCCTGGCCCGAAGAGTATGGCGGCCACGGCTCGGCCACCAGGCAGTTCATCTTCAGCGAAGAGATGTACTACCACGAGCTGCCGGGTGTCGACCTGGTTGGCGCTCTCATGTGTGCCCCTGCCTTGATTCAGCACGGCACCGAGGAACAGAAAAAGGAGCACCTGCCGAAGATTGCCCGGGGTGAAATCGTCTGGTGCCAGGGATATAGCGAGCCAGGGGCCGGTTCTGACCTGGCAGCGCTTTCGACTCGCGCAGTGGAGAAGGATGACTGCTTCGTGCTCGACGGGCAGAAGATATGGAGCACCAATGCCGACCGGGCCGACTGGGGCTACATGTTGGCCAGGACTGACCCCAATGCGCCAAAACACAGAGGCATCAGCTTCTTTCTGGTGGACATGAAGACACCGGGGATCACGGCGCGTCACCTGCCCAACATCGTAGGCACCTACTGTGAGATCTTCCTCGATGGCGTGCAGGTTCCCAAGAAGAATATGATAGGGGCGAAGAACGAAGGCTGGAAGGTGGCCAATACCGTTCTGGGCTTCGAGCGGTCAGGGGTGCATCGCATTGCAGCTACCTGGCGAAACCTCGATCGGCTAGTGGACTTTGCCAAGCAAACGCAGCGAGACGGCGTGCCCCTCTTCCGCAACACTGTCGTCCGGAGCAGGCTGGCTGATCTCTATGTCGAGGCCCAGGCAGTAAGGGTTCTTGCCTACCGAATAGTCTGGCTGCACAGCACGGCCAGGGGAAGAGACATAAGCTACGAAGTGTCGGTCGGGCGCCTGTCAGGCGCTCTATTCCAGCAGCATGTAGCCAGTGCAGCCATGCAAATGCTGGGACCCTACGGGCTCCTTGATCCAGGTTCCAGGCGAGCTCCAGACGCCGGTTTCCGGAGAGAGTACCTTTACTCCTTGGGAGCCACTGTAGGGGCTGGCACCGCAGAAGTGCAGAGAAACATCATCGCTACCCGAGGGCTGGGACTGCCCAGAGGCTAGACTGTCCGCGCCGCTAGAACGTGAGCCCCTCTACGAAGTCGGTCACGTAGATGCGCCCCGTGGCCCTGGCGAAATTCTCTTGCCGCTCCGTCTTCACGTCGCTGAACCCCTGTGTCTCTAGATAGCTCGCTATGTCGCCCAGGGCTGCGCCCGCCTTGCTGCTGCTCTGGAACATGTAGACCGCCGTCAATTCGAGCATGCCCGGACTTCCCTTCCGATATGACTTTCCGTAGGCAACGATCTCTGGGTACTGCTCCTTGGAGCCCGTCGTTGCCTTCTCCAGGTACACCAGTATGCCATCAGGGAGCCGCTCTGCTACCAACTTTATGTTGGGGTTCTCGTAAAGGGACAGGGCCTGGTCCTTCAAACCGGTATCGATGCAAGCCTTCAGGCTCGACTCATCACCAACAATGACCATGTCACTCTTCAATGCCAGCGGCTGGTAGGGCAAGTCCGCGGGTGGAGTCCAGATGCCCGTCTCCTGGTACGTGGTCGTCTTCTGATAGCCCTGCCTATCAAGCCGGTCTTCCATGTCATCCAGGTTGAACTCACCCTTGAGCAACCTGGCCGATTGGTTCGCCACGCTGCCGAAGCCCGAGGCTGTGGCAACGTGTTCCACGATGGAAAGCACCAGGCCGGTGCTCTTTATCTGCTCCGCCTCCGGGCTATCTCCGAAGACGTCGTACAGGTCCCACAGGTCCTGGTCACCGTCAATCTTGTCAATAGCCCAGTAGCTGAAGGACGACGAGTCTCCGGGTACCTTCTTCATCAGGTCTACGAAGACTTTGCCACCGACCCCGAGCAAGCCACATGCACCAGCAACAGGCAGAGCCAGGACAAGGGTGACCAACAAAGCAGCCTTTAGTCTCATGCGGACCTCCCCTTTGTCGCCGAACACACTCCCAGTCCACCCGATTGGGAAACGGAGTCAACCCTGATTGAGGAGAGCGGGGCACTGGCACGGCTCTCTCCCACGGGCAGCATCGGTTCCTGAGTGATAATCACTTCACTGTGACAGACTTGGCCAGGTTGCGAGGCTTGTCGGGATCGTATCCCCGCGCTACCGCCAGATGATAGGCCAGTAACTGAAGTGGGACAATGGTCACCAGCGGGTAGAATATCTCTTCTACTTCTTGAATCTCTATCCACGCATCGAAGATCGGGTTGTTCTCCTCAGAGACCCCGATGACAAAAGCGCCCCGCGCCTTGGTCTCGATAGCGTTGGCCAGGGTCTCGTCATAGGTGTAGTCCTTGGGGCAGATCACCACCACCGGCGTTCCTTCTTCAATCAACGCCAGGGTACCATGTTTCAGCTCACCAGCCGGCATGCCTTCAGCGTGTATGTAAGAGATCTCCTTCAGCTTGAGTGCTCCCTCCGCCGCGATAGCGAAGTTGATCCCCCGGGCAATGTAGTAGAAGTCATCCTTGTCTTTAGTGCGCTTGGCCAATTGCTGCAACTTCGTGCCGTTCCTCCTGAAGATGTTCTCGATACCGCGGCTGACCGCCTTGATTTTCTCCGTCCCTTCGTCATACCTGTTAGCCATTGTATAGGCGAGGAGGTACAGCACGGCCAACTGGCTCATGAAAGTCTTGGTGGCCGCCACCCCTATTTCCGGGCCGCAGTTCAGGTATATCACCTGGTCGCTCATCCTGGCTATGGATGAACCGACCATGTTCACTAGGGAGAAGATGGTAGCCCCTTTTTCTTTGGCCTGCTTGACACCCTCTATCACGTCGGCCGTTTCTCCACTCTGAGATACGGCTATCACCACTGTGTTTCTATCAACTGAGTCGGAGAAATACTGGAACTCCGACGCCATGATCACGTCGCAGAACTTGCCAGCCAGCTTGGAGAAGAGGTACCGTCCCACCAGGGCAGCATACCTGGAGGTACCGCAGGCTGTGAACACCACCTGCCTGGCCCTGAGGATATCCATAGCTGTCTTCAGCATCATCTTCTCGTCCTGCATCAGCGCACAACGTATTGCCTGCGGCGCTTCGCCTATCTCCTTCATCATATAGTAATCGTAGCCTTGCTTGGTGGCCTCATCCCACTTCCAGTCGATCTCCGTGATCTCTTTCTCGCACTGCCTGCCATCCGAATCGAGGAAAGTGACCTTATCAGTCAACACCACTGTCTCACCGTCTTCGACGAAGACCACCCTGTTGGTCTGTCCCAGAAAAGCAAGGGCATCGCTGGCAACGAACTTCTTCCCTTCACTCACAGCCACCACCAGGGGACTGTCCTTCCGTGCTGCCACAATCTTGTGCGGCTCTCTGGTACAAATGGCCACCAGAGAGTAGGAGCCATGAAGTTGCCTGGTCACCCGTAAAACAGCTTCCTCCAGGGAGACCCCTGCTTCCAGGCATTCCTCGATCAGGTGGGGGATCACCTCCGTGTCTGTCTCAGAGACGAAGACATGCCTGCCACCAAGCCTCTCCCGGAGCTGCTGAAAGTTCTCTATAATCCCATTGTGCACCACCGCCACCTCCCTCTTGCAGTCCAGATGGGGGTGCGCGTTAGCCTCGGTGACGCCGCCATGGGTCGCCCAACGTACATGTCCGATACCCACGTTACCAGGAAGCTCCGCCAGGCATTGTCGCTCCACTACCTCGCACAGTTTGCCTGTGCCCTTCCCACACCATATCCTCCCAGCAGTCACGGTGGCTATGCCCGCGGAGTCGTAGCCTCTGTACTCCAGGTTACTCAATCCCTCCAGCAGGATGGGCGTGGCCGCCTCATCTCCAACATAGCCGACTATCCCGCACACTACAGCTTCTCCAGTCTTCTCATCAGTTCGTGTCTCTTGCCCTCATCCAATTGGACTTCCCTGGACATCACCCTGTACCGGGGCTCGGGTAGAACCATCTTATTTGGCTCAACATCTCTCGTCAAGAGGACATGAGGACCCACAAAGGTGTTGGCGCCAACCCTGACCCCCGGCAGAATACTGCAGTTGATGCCCGTCTTGCAGCCCTCTCCCATCATGGCTCCAAGCTTATCCAGTCCCGTGTCAACCATCTCGTCGCCGATTCTGACACAGATGTTCGCCTCGTCAAAGCGGAAATTGGCCAGAACCGTACCGGCACCAAAGCTGCACCCACCCCCAATAACGGAGTCACCCACGTAGCTGGAGTGGAACCAGCAGCCATCGCCTACGTAAGATCCCTTGACCTCCGTACTATAGCCCACCACACAGTCAGCACCTATATGGCTATACTGGCGGATGAGCACGTTGTTACCTATGATCGAATTGGCCCCGACATATGCGGGACCCCGTATCACAGCGTTTTCCAGTACACGGACATTGTCCTCCAGTATCACCTTCCCTTCAATAGTGGCCGTCGGGGAGACATGCGCCGTCGGGGAAATCCGCTGTTCCCCGATGTCGAGAAAGTACCGGACTATATCCAGAATATGCCACGGGTACTTGATGGCCGCCCAGAAATGAGAATACGGAAGCACCTTGACCCTGTGACCTTCCTTGACCATCCTGTCCATAGCACACTCGTACGCGTCATCTTTCGACGTCTCTACAGACCTGATCGACTTCAGCAATCTGCCCGTGTCTGTGTGCAGGTGTATGAGTATGTTGACCAGGTTGCCCGGCTCCTGACCCGTGGGAGGCTTCTCCACGATCTGCGTCAGATTGCCATCTGCATCCGTCACCAGATAGCCACCGGGGAAGTAACCTTGCACCCGATAGCCAAGTATGTATGAGGCCGACGGATCACTCCGTGCACCCTCCATAAGGCTGGTGTACGCCACGCTTTCGAAAACGTCGTTGGGATTCACTACCAGCGCCTGGTCACCGAGCAGCGGCTCGGCTTTCTGCAACGCGTCTGCAATCCCCAAAGGCTGCTCCTGGATAGCAAACTCAACCTCAACTTGAGGAACATCGGCAACAAGCCGCTCTATCCTCTCAACGTTCTGGGGATTTGCGACAATTACGATCTGATTCAGCCCGGCGTCCCTGGCTCTGGCCAACTGATACGCCAGCAAAGGCTTTCCCAGGAACGTGAGCATGAGCTTGTCCTCTGTGAAGGGAAACATCCTCTTGCCTATGCCCCCGCAGAGAAATAGTGCTTTCATCAATTCATCCTGCCAGATAGACTTACGGGTTACAAAGCAGGCTTGCCCTTCAGGTCAATGAAGGGCAAGCTGTCGAACACATCGTGGCGCCTATTATAACGCTAACGACGTTTGTCAACAATAGCCTGTACTGTTACGGTTCCCCTGGCGAGCAGTTCCTCGGTCCGCGAAGGCGACTCTGACTCAGCTATGACTCTGATTGCTGGCTCCGTCCCGCTGGCCCTGATCAGCAGCCACGCGTCATCGAACTCTAGCCTGATGCCGTCCAGGTCGTTCACACCTTTGGACTCGAATGATTCAACCCTGCCCCTGACCTCCTGCATGACGGATTCCTTCACCGGGTTGGGGCACGGCACCTTGCTCTTGTCGAAAAACAGCCTCGGCAGCCCTGCAAAGAGTTCCCTGATCTCACCAGCTTTGCCAACGCGGCTGAGCAGCACCAGGGCAGCAAAGATGCTGTCCGGGTAGTATCCCGCCTCTGGTATTATGTATACTCCCACCTGCTCCGTGCCAATAGAGGCACCAGCTTCTCGCGTCAAATGTGCCAGGTGTACATCGCCCACCTTGCCCCTGACCACCTCAACACCCAGGTCCTGGACTGCCAGCTCTAGCAAGCGGCCTGACTCAACTGTGCTGGCAATTCTGCTCTTGGGTGACCGCTCAGCTACCAGCCTGGAGATGAAAGCCGTTGGTTCATTGAACCCCAGGAAGCCCTCCCTATCGCAGAACACCACGCGGTCGGCATCCCCATCGAAGCAAAGGGCCAGGTCTGCTTCCTTTTCCCTTAAGAAATCTACCGTCGTCTGGAGAGTGTCTCCGCGCGGCTCGGGACTCCTCCCGGGAAACAGGCCATCAGGTACATCATTCAACGGAAGCACCTGCAGGTCCAGGTCGGTGAAAAGGCTGGTGACAAAGCCCGAGGCGGCGCCATTCCCAGCATCGATAACAACCTTCAACCCCCTGTTCAGCGACTTCACCGGGAGCTTCTGGCGGATAAAGTCAAGATAGCTCTCCCTCATCCCTCGCCCCTGCTGAAGCATCCCCGACGGAGCCTCTCTGAACTGCTTCTGGCTATACAGCCGTTCTATCTGCCACTCTTGCTCCGGGCTATAGCCAATAGAGTCCCGGTTGAACAGCTTGATGCCGTTGAACTCCGGCGGGTTGTGCGAGGCGGTAACCATGATGCCGGCGTCAAACTCCCATTCCCTGGTGAGCAGGGCCAGAACCGGGGTGGGCAGAATGCCCAGGTCGGTGACGTCCACGCCACAAGACAGCAGGCCTGCTATAATGGCTTCCTTCAAGACATTGCGGCTGACCCGAGTATCGGTGGCCAGGCATACCCTGGACCTGACGGTCAGGCTAGTGGCCAATGCTTGCGCTACCTCATGGCATAGCCCCGGAGTCAGGTCCTGATCGACCACGCCACGAATACCACTGGTTCCAAAGAGGGGCATACACC
>QMOF01000124.1 GCA_003650185.1 Chloroflexota bacterium
AGGTAGGGCCTTTCGTGGAGGCCTTCACAGAGCTGGGCATACACTCCAAGCTCGATATCATACCGGGGTCCAACGCGTTGATGTACAGGCGCCCGGGAGGCGAGTGGGTAACCACGGTAAACCGGGCCGGGAAGCAGGAGACAGATGCCACGGAGAACATGTTCAAGGCGTGGCAGCTAGCTCCCCAGGAGCGCGAGGTGGCCTTGCAGGCGCTCGCTGAAATGGTCCTGTTGGCTCCGGAGCAACTGGAGGCGCTCGACGAGGTGAGCGTCCAGCAATGGGTGGCCCAGCGCGGGGATATGCCACGGCCGCTCTTCGGCTTCTTTGCCGTCCAGGCAAACCTCATGGCCACGGGCATGTATGAGCTGGTCGCCATGTCCGAGCTGTCGCGGATCATGCAGATATTCGGAGGCAGCACCACCGGATACCCCCGGGGCGGCTACGCACGCCTGGTTGGCGACATAGTCGACGTCCTCAAAGCCAACGGCGGCGAAGTGCGGACTCGGGCAAGGGTCGAGAAGATCCTGGTGGAAGATGGGCGGGTCACCGGGGTGACTACTGAGGATAAGGTCTTCAGGGCGCCGATCGTGGTCAGTAACGCTGGCATTCAGCCCACGGTGCTCAAGCTGGTCGGGGAAGAGCACTTCGACAAGGCCTACGTGAACTATGTGAAGGGTATCGTTCCCAGCCTGGGATTCACCTGCCAGCGCTACATTTTCAGCAAGCCGGTGCTGGAGCACGGCGTCTACATAGGCACGTCTGAGGACAGCTACATCGACGTGCCCCGCCTGGACGAGATCCGGGATGGCAAAATCCCTGAGACGGTGTCCGTCTACGGAGTAGTCCCGGCAAACTTCGACCCTGAGATGGCACCTCCGGGTAAGCAGATGCTCCTGATCGGCACCTGGTGCTCACCTGACCCCGGGGGCAAGGAGGTGCGGCTGCTTCAGAGAAAGGTGGACCAGCAGTTCGACGAGATGTTCCCTGAAGCAGTCCCCTACATCGAATCAAGGGAAGGGTACGTGGGCCCAGCACAGGTGGCGGCGCTCAGCCGGGACGCCGTGCTGCCCGGCCTGGGCGGCGAGGCTGTTGGGCTGGGAGTCACCGTGGGCTATTGCGGTAGGAACAAGCCATCACCGAAAGCGCCGATATCGGGGCTGTTCTACGTAGGGCACGACGCGGGCGGTGGGGCCTTCGTCGGCACACACCAGGTAGTCAGCTCCGGGCTCAGGGTGGCGGAGTTAGTGCGCCACTACTTCCTGGAACGAAAAGCGGTGCGGAGGTAGTAGAAGGGGCAACGGGCGGGTCCCCTCCTGGCCAACCTCGTCTTGGTGCAATCGGCGCCATGTCCATCGAGGCTGGCTGAGGCAGTGTCCATAAGCACGTCCGGTCTGGGGTGGTATGCTACCGTATAGTGGTGCAGCGCCTCTGTACTACATCCAGCAACATTGGCCAACACCACGTGGACCGGGCCTCTCCAGCATCGTGTACGACCACCTCTCTTGACGCAACCCGTTTGGGTTGTTCCTTGAAGCCGTCTGCAAGGTATGGTAGAATGTCCGCCATCTCGGGGCGGGCGGTGTCAAGACGTCTTGGGTGGCTGCTGTCCGATAGCGAAGGCGGCCCGGAGAACGGCGTCGGTAGAGCCTGACGGTCGTCCACTGCTGGAAGGCGAGGCTATGAGGCAAGGCTGGGAAGACGTAATCAAGGTGTACGAGCAACCGGAGCTGGAGAGCCCTGCTCTGGTGGCGGCGTGGCCAGGCGTTGGCAACGTCGCTTTGACAGCGGCAACTTACTTGAGCGAAGAGCTGGGAGCTCAGGAGTTTGCCGAGATTGCCCCTCTCTCTTTCTTTGACCTGAACGGGGCCTTCATAGAGAGGAACGTCATCCAGGAACCCAGGCTGCCACAAAGCAAGTTCTACTACTGGAAGAGCAGTCCAGGCAAGAAGGACCTCGTGCTTTTCCTTGGTGAAGCTCAGCCCGTGGCTCAGAACTACGAGCTGGCCAACAAGATACTGGAGTTCTCACAGAAGCTCGGAGTAACCGTGGTGTACACCGTGGCCGCAGCCCTGGTACCGCATCTGGCCGAGAAGCCGCGGGTATGGGCCGCGGCTACCGACAGCGAGCTTCTGACCGGCCTGGAGAGCTACGGCCTGGTACTCAAGGGCAACTTCTACGTCGCCGGTATGAACGGGCTGCTCCTGGCGGTTGCCCGGGAGAAGGGAATGAAAGGTATCTGCCTTCTTGGAGAGACACCTCGCTATCTGGGCGACATGGGAAACCCCATGGCCTCGCAGTCTGTACTTCAAGTGCTGACCAGGGTACTGGACGTCGACATCGACATGAGCCGAATGGAGGAGATGGTCAGACGGGCCCAACGGGAGATAAGCGAGGCAATCAGGGAGTCTCGGCGTCAGTACATCGATAATTTCACGGTGCCTCTGTGGGAGCGCCCCTCAGATGAGGAAAAAGGCTAGCTCAGGCACGGTGTGCAACTGCCCTCCTGAAGAACCGGGGACATAGCGCTGATGGCGGCGTACGTTTGTGTATCGCCCGTGCCAAGGCAGGGCACGAGGGCGTTCATCATGCACCCAGGAACCCCAGCAGGCCAGCCGGATGGGCATTCTTCGCGCGTGCCTCTTGATCGACTGAGACAGCACCAGTGGGAACGCCGCGGCCAGGCAAGGGCCAGAAAGGAGACATGCGTTGGAGTACTTCCTGGATGAGCAACAGGTAACAGTCAGGGACCTGGCCCGCAGAATCGCCGAGGAGCGGATTCTGCCACTGCGGGCAGAGTTGGACGAGAAGGAAGAGTTCCCCTGGGAGATCATCAAGGAGTTGGCCGACGCCGACATGTTCAGGGTCTTCATACCCGAAGAGTACGAAGGGCTCGGCGGACGGTGCCTCGATCTCTGCCTGGTGATTGAGGAGCTCTCCCGCGCCTGCGGCGGCATCGCCATTAGCTACGCGGCCAACGCTCTCGGGTGCCTGCCCCTGATCCATCACGGTAGCGAAGAGCAGAAGAAGAAGTACCTCCCCCAGGTCGCCAGCGGCTCAAGGCTGACGGCTTTTGCCCTCACGGAGTCAACCGCGGGCAGCGATGCAGGTAACATCAAGACATCGGCGACCCGCCGGGATGGAGGCTACGTCCTCAACGGGACCAAGCAGTTCATCACCAACGGCGGCGAAGCAGAGATATATACCGTGATCGCCATGACCGATCCCTCAAAGGGCAGCCGGGGGGCCAGCGCGCTCGTGGTCGAGAAGGACACCCCCGGTTTCTCTTTCGGCAAGAAAGAGCAGAAAGTGGGTATTCGAGCTTCTTCTACCCGGGAGCTGGTCTTCCGCAATTGCACCGTGCCGGAAGAGAACCTCATCGGTAGAGAGGGGTCGGGGTTCATCATCACGGTAAGGACGATAGACCGGTCTCGGCCCGGCGTGGCAGCGCAAGCCGTGGGCATTGCCCAGGGCGCTCTGGAAGCGGCCGTGGACTACGCCCGGAAACGGGTGCAGTTTGGCCACCCCATCTCCGCCCAGCAGGCGGTGCAGCACATGCTGGCGAACATGGCTACCGACCTGGAGGCAGCCAGGGCCCTGGTCTACGCTGTGGCCAGGAACATTGACAGCGGGGCGAAGGACTTCGCCGAAGCGGCGGCCATGGCCAAGGTGTTTGCCTCGGATATGGCGATGAGGGTCACCCTGGATGCAGTCCAGATCTTCGGTGGCGCTGGCTACATGAAGGACTACCCTGTGGAGAAGATGATGCGGGACGCCAAGATCACCCAGATATACGAGGGCACCAACCAGGTACTGCGAAACGCCATCGCCCTGGACGTCCTCAAGAGAAGGGCAATGCGCGAATGAACGTGGTCGTCTGCATGAAGCAGGTCCCGGAGTCGGTCACCATCAGCGGCGTCCCGCAGGGCACCGCTTCAGTCCGGCCGCAGGGCAAGATGGTCATCAACCCGTTCGATATGTATGCCCTCGAGGAAGGCATCAGACTGAAGGAACGATACGGGGGCAGGGTCACTGCCATCAGCATGGGCCCGGCCGAAGCAGAGGAGGCGCTCAAGGAGGCGATTGCCCTCGGTATAGGCGAGGCCGTTCTGGTCTGCGACCCGATTCTGGAGCACAGCGATACCCTGGCCACCTCGTATGTCCTGGCCAGGTGCATCGAGAGGCTAGAGCGGCCGGACATCGTGATATGCGGCAGGCAGGCCACCGACGGCGACACCGGGCAGGTAGCGCCGCAGCTCGCCGAGCAACTGGGGCTGCCCTTCCTCTCCTATGTCAGCCGGATTGAAGACATAAGTGATGGACGCCTCACCGCGCAGCGCCTGGTGGACGAAGGGCACCAGGTAGTCCAGGTGTCACTACCTGCCGTGATCAGCGTGGTGAAAGAGATCAACGAGCCCCGCCTGCCATCCCTTCGTGGGCTAATGCAGGCGAAAAAGGCGGAGATACCAAGGTGGACCGCTCCCGACCTGGGTCTGGACGTGAGCAAGGTCGGTCTCGACGGCTCACCGACCAGAGTTGTCAACGTGTTCGTTCCTCAGAGGTCGCAGCAGGGCCAGATGCTGGAGGGCAGCCCTGAGAGCCAGGTTGACCAGTTGCTGGAAAAACTCCGAGACGCGAAGGTGATCTAGCCGATGAGCGGAGCTTCTCAGGGACCTGGATGGCAGGGCAAGGATGTCTCCTGTCAGAGGAGGCGACCATGAACGAGGTCTGGATATTCGCGGAGCAGAAGGATGGCAAGCTAAGGGGCGTGTCCCACGAGCTGGCAACCGAGGGAAGGAGGCTGGCGGATTCTCTGGAAACAGGGCTGGCCGCAGTCTGCCTGGGGCATAACGTGCAAGGGGTTGACCAGCTAGTTGCCCTCGGTGTGGATCGCGTCTATCTGCTGGAAGACCCCGTGCTGGCCGACCACAACGAGGACGTATACACCACCTGTCTGGTTGACCTGGTCCGCCAGCACAGCCCGCAGGTACTGCTGGCCGGGGCCACCACGTTGGGCCGCTCCTTTATTCCCAGGGTAGCAGCCAGACTGGAGACGGGGCTTGCTGCCAACTGTACCGGCCTGGAAATAGACCCGCAGACCAGGAGCTTGCTTCAGACGCGCCCCTGCTACGGTGGCACCTTGATGGCTACCGTGGTTTGCCCCGAGAAAAGGCCGCAGGTAGCCACCGTCCGCCCCCACGTCTTCAAGAAGGGCCCATCGGACGCTTCACGCCAGGGAGAGATAGTCCGTGTTGACTTCGATTCATCTTCGGTAACGTCAAGCACCAGGCTGATCGACGTTATCGAGGACATGGGGGAGAAGGTCAAACTGGAGGAGGCCGACATCATAGTCTGCGGCGGTCGTGGGCTGGGCTCGCCGAAGAACTTTGACATGCTCTCTGAGCTGGCCGAGATACTGGGGGCCGCCCTCGGCTCATCACGCCCTCCCGTAGATGACGGCTGGGTTCCCTATGCTTACCAGGTTGGGCAGACAGGGAAGACCGTTTCACCCAAAGTCTACTTTGCCTGCGGCATTTCCGGGGCGCCTCAGCACCTGGCGGGTATGCAGACCTCCGACATCGTGGTGGCCATAAACGAGGACCCCAAGGCGCCTATTTTCGATATCGCCACCTACGGCATCGTGGGTGATCTCTTCAAGATCGTGCCGTTGCTCACAGCCAGGCTGAGACAGGCCAACGCCTGACGACCTCAGGGCAGCCACTCCGCCCCCTCCGCCTGAGCAGCATTCGTCCTTACAGACAGGCCGTCGGCCCTGTTCGCCCCGAACACTCCTACTGTCAAAGGTCTTCACCCTGGCCAGGCGCCTGCAACCCGGCTTCGCCCCGGCAGACCCTGACCGGGGCAAGAACAGCGGTCTGTTCCGCCAGGCAGCACCCACACCTGGCCAGACCCCCGTTCGCGAATGCACTTCTTGACAGGTGCGGCGAGGGGGCACTACAATTGTCCTACAATGGGAGTGCGCTGCGGCTGTCCGCAAGGTCTCGTGCAAGCTTCCCCGGCTGTACCACAACCCCAGTGCTGCTCCCTGGCTGGCCACAGGCCACCGACCGGAGGTACCACGTGGAAGTAACGCCGCACATGTTCGTTGCAGTGATGGTTCTCTCTCTGCTGTTCGAGTACATGGATGCCTCTCTTGGCATGGGTTATGGCACCACCCTGACTCCGACGCTGCTCATAATCGGGTTCGCACCGTTGGAGGTGGTCCCCGCTGTCCTGTTGGGCCAGCTTGTTGGCGGGCTCGTAGGCGGTGTGGCGCATCATCGGCTGGGCAATATCTCGCTGGATTTCAGGCGGGACCAGAGCATAAAAGGCAGGTTGCGCAGGTTCGGCTACATACCCAGGTCCCTGGACTCCAAAGTCATCTTGTTGCTTGCTGTGTGCGGCATTGCGGGCGCGGTGGTGGGGGTGTTCACCGCGGTCAATATTCCAGAGGTGGCGCTCAAGACCTACATCGGAGCGATGGTACTGGCAATAGGCATAGTCATTCTCATTCGGGCCAGGCACCGGGGGAGGTTCTCGTGGAAAGGGCTCACTGGGCTGGCGCTGTTGAGTTCGTTCAACAAGGGCATAAGCGGCGGGGGCTACGGGCCGCTGGTCACCGGCGGCCAGATAGTGGTCGGGAGGGAGGTAAGGAGCTCGGTGGGGAGCACGACTATAGCTGAAGTCACGGTGTGCATAGTCAGCTTTCTGAGCTACCTGTTTGTCGAGGGTGACATATACTGGAGGCTTGCCGCGGCTACAGGCATAGGCTCTATTGCAGCAGGCCCCTTTGCCGCTCTCACGGTGAGCAAGATCGAAGAGCAAAAGCTGAAGTACACCATAGGGGTCGTCACTATAGCACTGGGCATATACACACTGGTGAACACGTTTGTCTAACGCTGGCGGGCCGCCGTGCTCCGACTG
>QMOF01000125.1 GCA_003650185.1 Chloroflexota bacterium
AGAACGCCTGGCCCTGGACGGACATGGTCCGGGACAGCAACCTGCTGGTGCTCCGCTCCATGACCAAAGACTACTCGTTGGCTGGGCTCCGGCTCGGCTACGGCGTAGCCAGGGAGGATATCATCGAGACCCTGCGCCGTGTCTGCCCGCCGTGGAACGTCAACACCGTGGCCCAGGTAGCCGGAATGGCGGCCCTGGAGCAGGACGAGTTCCTGGCCCGGAGCCGCGCCAGGGTGGCCAGGGGGAAAAGCTACCTGGTGCGCCAGTTGACCGACCTCGGTTTTCGCTGCCTGCCCAGCCAGGCCAACTTCTTCCTGGTCGAGGCAGGCAACGCCACGGAGTTACGCCGACGCCTGCTGGCCAAAGGTGTTCTGGTGCGGGACTGCACTTCCTTCGGATTGCCCCACCACATTCGCATTGCCCCCAGGAGCCTGCCAGAATGCCGGCAACTGGTCGCGGCCATCAAGACGCTGCAAGACGATTAGCTTTCCCGGGCCTTCGTCTGCCATTATAATTGATACGTGTCTCTGGAGGTGCGGAGCAGGGAGGCACTCTCGTCTGTTGACCGCACGGAGTAACTGGCACAAGGAGGTATTGAGTGAGTTCGCTTTTTGACCTGACTGACAGGGTGGCCATCGTGACCGGGGCAGGCAGAGGCATAGGCAAGGCCCTGGCCCTGGGGCTGGCGCAGGCCGGTGCCAACGTCGCCGTCTCCGCTCGAACGGAGGCCGACATAGAGAAGACTGCAGAGGAGATACGCACCCTCGGCAGAAAGGCCATCGCCATTCCTGCCGACGTGCAGGAGAGCGAGCAGGTGGATAGCATGGTGAAGCGCACCCTGGACGAGTTCGGGCGCATTGACATCCTGGTGAACAACGTCGGCGGCGGTCCCAGAAGGCCGGTCATGAAGCAGAGCGAAAGGTTCTGGAACGCCATCATGCGGCTGAATCTGACCACGACGCTCCTTTGCAGCAAAGCAGTGGCCCCGACGATGATGGAGCAAGGCAAGGGCAGCATCATCAACGTTGCCTCGGCCATTGGACGGGGCAACATGCCCGAGTACTCGGCCTATGCCGTCTCCAAGGATGGGGTCATCAGCTTGACTGCCCGCCTGGCCCTGGAGTGGGTGGGGTACAATATACGGGTGAACGCCATAGCCCCCGGCTACGTGGCCACCGAGATGGCTGCCGAGTGGTTCAAGATCGACCAGGACCTGGCGGCCGAGCTGAAGAGGGTGCCCATGGGGCGACCGGCCAAGCCTGAAGAGATGGTGGGTGGGGTCATCTACTTTGCTTCTGACGCTTCGACCTACGTCACCGGTAAGACACTCTACATCGATGGCGGCCTGTTCCATTAGGTCCGATCGGTAAGAAAGCAGCACAATTGACGGAACATGTAGGGACACGGCTTTGGCCCTGTCTGGCTTATGCCAGGCTACCTCAGCCCGGTACCCTACACTCCCAGGATTCCACCGACTAAATGTTGACAGTTACCCAACCGAACGGGGACTTGACCTCCGTCAAATGTCGACTTATCATTCGTATTTGGCAAGGTCGCGAGGGACTACTCGCATGCCGCGCGGTATTCAGACATGAGCGCAGAGAGATTACTGGCATGCATAGCAAAGTGAGGAGACGCCTGTTTCATATCGGCGCCTGCTCAGCTATCGCGTTGGCTGCGTCGTTCCTGCCCAGAGAAACGCTGCTGCCGTCTTTGGGCACCGTGACGTTCCTCTTTCTTGCCTTCGAGTTCACCAGGCTCAGAGTCCCAGGGGTGAACGGATGGTTCTTCTCCTGTTTCGGGTCGCTGCTGCGCAAAGAGGAAGCGGTGCGCGTGACCACCTCCAGCTATGTGCTGGTGGCAGCGCTGGCCGTGTACCTGGCCTTTGGCAAAGACATTACAGTGGCGTCGCTGGCTTTCCTGGCCATAGGGGACGTGGTCGCCGGAGTGGTTGGTGAGCGCATGGGTAGAACACCGCTCTCCGGCAAGGCACTGGAAGGGCACCTGGCATGCCTTGCCTCTTGCGTGGTTATCGGGCTCGTGCTTCGCTCTGCTGGTCTGGACATCGGGCTGGCCGTCATACTAGCAGGAGCCCTGGGTGCCACCGCCGGGCAGGCCGTGCCACATCCAGTGGATGACAATCTGACCCTACCTTTGCTGGCAGGAGTGGCTATGGCGGCCATGCCGCCATAGCCCGGATTCAAGGAAACGCGCACGAGCTTGTCCCCATCAGCCCTCTACACCCCCATCCACCACCCGCTCCACCGTCACCCCATGCCTGGATAGCATCGCCTGATAGCCCCTTGTAACCCCGCGCCGCTTTCGGTCTGGGAGCACGCTTAAGCATTGACACCAGGAAGTAACCGGTCTTTAACAGCGGGGGTGTATAATTGTTTCAGGGGGTAGAAGCCCAGCGCAGCGCATCTGAGGCAGGGTAACCTGATGCTACCCGGACTGCCAGATGCACGGGAGATACGGAGCCGATTACTGTGCTGTCTTGTCGGAAAGTGAGAAAGGGCAATGAAGTACGCCATTTCGTCACACCAGGCAACGGTCTACAGCTTGACCTGCTTCGGCTATCTGCTCCTCAGATCGGGCTTCGAAAGGCTGAAGAGCAGGGTACACCTGCTTGAACGCATCGAGAGACAGTTCAACAGCCTTGCCCTCCAACTTGGAAGATCGATCCTTAACGCGAAACTGGTCGGTCCGCGGCTGTTTGACGCTGTCGAGCTTCACCTCACCGATCCGCGCATCTTTTACAACCCCATCGAGTGGAGAATCAATGAACGCATGATACGCCTGGTGACAGGGCCCATCTCTTCTTTTCACGCACACGTGGAGACCAATCCGTTCCTGAGAAAGTACGTGTTCAACCTGAGTGACGTGTCGCTCAGGACGAAAAAGGCCATAAGGAGCCAACTAGAGGTGGCATACAGAATAGTCACTGCCCACCCCGACCTCATAGTAACTGAGAACCCTTTGTTCGTTTTTCACGCTGGCATCGCCAGGAGCGTCGAGGATAGGAAAAGGGCATTGGCCAGAACCAGAGAGAACATCGAATACATTGCCATTACCAACAACGAGTTGCATCAGAAGTACGGCGGTTCCAAGAGGATCATCCCGACCATTGAGAACAGCGCCAGAGACGAACTGTCCTTGTGCCAGACGGTGGAGGACTGGAGGCGCTCGGTAGAGGGCTATGAGGACGAGGTCAAGCTTACCCTTGACTACGGCCACATCGAGACCGTGCCCGGTCAGAAGAATGAGCTGCTGAAGGCGTTGAAAGAGGGCAGGCTAGGCGATCTTATATTCGGCCTCCACTTGCACTACTCGCCCCTGGTTGGTAACCGGGCCGAGCATGCGCACGCCCCTCTGTCGATGATCCCGCAGGGCAAGCTCGAAGCAGTCCGGCACGACTTGAGGCATATCCTGGACACCACGGGCATCCGAAGGCAGGGCTGCATAACGCTGGAGATACCATCCAAGTATCCTCTCGACTACATTCCGTCACTCCGCCACCTCAAGAAGGGGCTCTCGGCCGCCAGCAGGACGCTGAGATCCATCGGTCTGTTCGAATGGGACGCATTTCGCGGCGGCATGGAAGACCAGCTAGCTAGCCTGGAACTGGCCAGAGAGCTTGTACGGCCTTAGCGCCTCTTGAAGAACCCTATCGCTGCGAAGCAGGGCCAGCGGACAACGGAGCGTGGCCCACGTCGCCCTCAGGTAGAGAAAACCAAAGGGTGAACAACTCCGCAATCTGGCGAGTGCCACCGCGGGACCACTAAAGCTGCCCCCTTTCAACCCCCACAGGTCCCCCTGCGGGTAATACAACCTCCGGCAAACCCCGGCGTAACCGCAGTCAACCAGTCCTTGACCGACTATGTGGTAAGAATGTTCTGGAGTGTGTCGGCGCTCAATGAACGCGTACTGGGCCTGGAAGCCTCCGTGCAGCCAGGGACGGGCAAATCCCCGGTCTATCCTTTGCAGGAGAGATAGATCGATCGATGGAATCAGGAGTGGAAGCCGCCCATGACGTTGACGCCTGGCCATCGTGCCCGGGATTCGACCGCCCTCCGACGCCATGACCGCCGGTAGCGGCATCCTGCCCTGCGTCACCCTCAGGTTGCGGCGACAGCTCAAGAGCGCCCCGCTCTCAAAGTGACGGGCACCAGGGCTTCGACCCCTGGCCCATCACTCTCACGCCCGACGGCAAGAGCCGTGGCTGAATGACCGGGGTTGTCGGTTTGGTGAATTCTTCGCAACCACTGCGTAACCTTGCTTAACCATTGGTTAACCATGTAGATGTTACTCTTAAACCAGGCGAGGCATTTTGCCCGGAGCATGAGGGCGTCACCTGGCACCGCAAGCGACCGCGCCCACGGATGGAGAGGGCAGCACAACCTGTTGCACTGCGTCGTCCTTGTCCAAAGGGGAAACCGTGCCTGAGCGACCTCAGTGCGTCAAGGAACGTGAGCCTCAATGGCGTTGGCTAGATCCGCCGAAGCAGAGAAAGGAGGGGGTAACCATGCAGACCTACATCATCCTGATGACCTTGACAGACCGGGGACTCAGGAACCTCAAGGAAGCCCCGGCACGAATCGACGCAGCCGTCAGAGCCCTCGAAGCGGATGGGGGCAGACTGCTCGGGTTCTACGCCGTCATGGGAGGTTATGACTACGTGGCTATCGCCGAGGTCCCCAACGACGATGTCGCCTGGAGCCAAGCCCTAAGCTTGAACATGCTCGGCAACGTGAGAGCGATTGTACTAAAGGCCGCCCGCAGGGAGGAGTTCACTGAAACGGTGAAGAGGATTCAGCCGCAAGTCTGGCATGCGGCGAAAGCGCAGGCCGCATCGGAGCACAAGCCGTTGCGGGAGTGGGTGGAGGAGGCAATCAGGGAAAGGCTGGAGAAAGCGAAGGGCGGTTAACGGTAGGGCAAGGACGCGTTCGATGCTCTCCGCCCACCGCCACTCTCGACCTGGCAGAGTACTGCAACTGCAGCCTGTTCTTGCCGAGGCCCGTGATCTCTGCCTGGTTGTCACGTCCAGGGCAAAGTTGTGGCCGGCCCATAGATGCAGTCATGCTCGATGTAGAACTGCGTGTCGCCCCCGGGGCCATAAAGGTGACCGTCAGCATCGGCGACATAATGTCGTGTGTATCCTGATGGGCCGTAAACGTACTGATCATAGAAGTAGTAGTCTGTCTCCCCACCAGGCCCGCAGATACGTCCGCGGAGAAGGTAGTAACCGGTGTACATTCCGGCCTTCTTCGAACCATCCGCACTCTTGCGCCTCAATAGCTTAAGCATCTTCTCACTCCGATGTGGAAGGACTGCTCCCACTGGCAGCCCTAACATACCGGCCTCCGTGCGATGGCGCAAGCGCAATCGGTCTAGAGCGGCCCGGCAAATCTGGTCAACTCAGCACGCATCCGGATTAGGTCAATCGGGTGAGCGGGACAGCCCGGCAAGCCCAACTTAAGCTCAACTGCAGTCCAGGCGCCACAGCGATCGAGGAACGACACTTAAAGGCGCTGGACTTCACTCCCTGACACGGCGAAGCTCTATGGTTACAGCGTTGGCCTTGTCTATGCATTCCCACTGCATCACGTCGGGGTCTCCCCAGGGGAAGCCGCCGCCGAACTCCAGCATCAGAATAAAGGGGAAGATGTCGTGATAGAAGAAGCCGCACAAGCCACCGGAGGAGTACCCACTCAGTTCGAACTGTTCCCCCGGCTTGTGCCCAACGGTGCAGGTCCCTTTCACCCGCTTTATGGTACCTAAAACCCGGTACTGCGACATGTTGTCCTCCCGGAATCGACTGCCGCCGCCATCCACCCCATCACAGCGCCCGCCCCACGGCATAGCCAGCCTTGGTGGCCTCAAAGATGCGCCCCACACTAAAGGAATCGCCAATATTGTGAATCTCCGGCGCCACGCATTCCCTCAAGCAAGCATCGTAAAGGCTGTCGTCGGGCACCAGGCCGCTCGCCAGCACCACCAGGTCTGCCTCCATCTCTATGTCGCGCTCGTCGACCTTGATCTTCTTCGCCAGCGGGTTCTTGACGTTCTCCGGCAGTACTGGAGACCAGGTGTTGTAAGGGTCGGGGACGGTGCGGGACACATTCCTGGTCAACCTGACCGAGCCCTGCTGGACGCTCTTGAGCCTGGTGCAGTTCAGTAACTGGACACCTGCCTGCTCCAGGTAGTGGATCAGGTAGCCACGGCTGGCAGTGCATACCCCCTTCATGAGATACGGGAGCATCTCCACCACTGTCACCTCCTTCCCCATCTCGCAGGCCAACATGTATGCTGTCTCGCACCCAACGGAGCCCCCACCGACCACAATCACCTTCTGTGCCTTTTCCACCACCGAAGGGTCGCGGAGCAGATCGACAGCCTGCACCACGTGGGGCAGATCAACCCCCTCTGCGCTCGGGCTGACCGGCCGCCCACCCGTGCAGGTCACTATCGCATCGAATGCTGCCCCTTTCAGCAGGTCCGCTGTAGCCTCAACGCCGAAGTGGACCTCCAGCTCGTGCGACTGCTCAGCCTGCTGGAGCAGGTTCTCCAGGTATCGCAGGTAGTTGGCCACGTCGTACTTGATCCTGGGCACGGAGCCGGGGACCAGTTCGCCACCCGGCCTGTCCAGCTTCTCAAACAGGGTCACATGGTGGCCGCGCTCGGCTGCGGTGCAGGCGCACACTATACCCGCCGGCCCCGCACCCACCACTGCCACCCTCTTGCTCGCGGCCGCAGGCGTGGGCTCGGCCCCAAGCACCTCCTCCAGGCCACCGCGCGGGTTCACGGCACACTGCGGGTGCCCGCCTTCCAGGAACTCGTTCAGGCAGCCCTCCTGGTCACCAATACATG
>QMOF01000126.1 GCA_003650185.1 Chloroflexota bacterium
AACCCTTCACTTGCCAATACGTAACCCTCCAGAAACGCTTCCTTCACCCAACTTCACCCCATTTTAACCGCGCCTGTGCTAGCCTAGAGCCACCAATTCAAAGGGCTAGTTCGGCAGGAACCCAGAAATTGTGCCGGGAGAGGTGTTGTCCATGTTAACGAGGGCTATCGTCATCAGTAATGCTCGCGATGACATCGCTTTGATCAAGACAGTCCTCGCCAACGAAGGGATTGAGGTATTGACCTTCAAGAATAGCAGTGCGGCCCTGAAAAGTGTTTACGCTACTATTCCTGACATCGTTATCATGGAGGACCGATTGTCCACAGCGGGTTCTCTCGACCTGTGTCAGCAGATCCGCCAACTGCCACCGATAGCCGTTATCCTCCTGGGCGATGAAGAGTGCCGGGCGGCCAGCGTGATCAACGGCCTGGAGAGGGGAGCCGACTTCTACATGAAGCGGCCGATCAGTATGGCGGAGCTGGTGGCCAGGGTAAAGACCCTGCTACGCCGTCGGGCATACTCGCCTGAACCGGCACGCCGTCTGCTCAGTGTCGAGGGCCCAGTCGCCGGAACCCAGAGCCGGCCCGTCAATCTTACCCCCACCGAGCTCCGTCTCCTGGTATACATGGTCCTTCACCAGGGGCGAGTCATCCCGACGGAGGAGCTGCTGGGCGCTGTCTGGGCCGGCGAGAAGGTGAGTACAGAATCCGTCAAGTTCCACATCTCGCAACTGCGCCACAAACTCAATCACGGTTCCCCTCAGAGCATACGCAATCATTGGGGCATGGGCTACCGGCTTGCCTCCGCGGAGGAGGACATGGACGGAAGGATTGAGGTACAGATGGTCAGGAATGATGGAACACGAACGGACAACGACCAGAGAGTGTTCGGCTAAGAACGAAGCCAGTCGCACAATGTATTGCCAGATGCAGATAAGACCCTGGGTCAGGCCGTAAGGTCAGGCAAGCCCGGTCGATAGGGTGATGGGGATGACCCTTCTCATGGGGGAAGGAGAGAAAAATGAGAAACAGAATCCTGCTATCGGTCACTCTGGTGGTGGCCCTGGTGGCGGCAGTAGTTGGCGGGGCTTTCGCCGGCTTTGTGGACACAGAGGTGAGCAAGGGCAACTTTGTCCAGGCGGGCATCTCTGATCTGTTGGTCAACGGGAAGAACGACCCTGTTGGCGCGAAGCTCCAGTTCGTGCACGCGGCTCCATGCAAGTCCGTTGACTTCTGGATCGACGTATACAACTGGGGCGAGTGCCAGGGCGGTGACCTCTGGATGCACTTCACCAACGTGCTCTCTACGGAAGCCGGTACAAAGCGCCACAACCAGGTGCGGTACGTCTATGACGCAGTCAGCAACGTAGGCGGCGGCATCCCATTCGGCTACAGACCAGCGGTAGGCGCTGAGCCGCAGGGCGCCGGTGTTTGGTCCTCCGAGCCCGAGAAGATCGCCGAGGTAGGCGACGGCTGGGTTGGTCAGGTTTACATACCGGACGACCACCCCATGCTACAGGGTGAGGACTACGCCAGCGGCATCGCAGCTCACCTGGACATCAAGGTCGAGGTCTGTGACGATGGCCTGGACGGGATCCTGGATGACGCCGATGACAACCATGACGGGGAGCTAACTAACGACGAGTACCTTGCGCACGACTGGGTGGTCATACCGAGCCTCACTGGCAAACTCGCCCAGATCGAGTGCGAGAAGAACCATTTAGGCTTCCTGCCGACACAGCAGTACGGCTGGATCCACATCGACGCGCACCTGCAGCAGATTGAAGATCCCGAGTGGCCAGGCGATCCACAACTGAGGTTCTGGCCAACCAACGCTCTCCAGGGTGACAAGGCTACCTGGGACATGCTCTTCGAGCTGGTCACCGACCCGTAAGGCGGACAGCAAGACGCTGGGGGATGCCCCTGTTACGGGGGCATCCCCCAGGCCGAGGCTACAACAACACATATGGGTCAGCGAGACTGACCACAGCGAAACTGGCATTCCGATTATATCACGTAATCTGTGGAGTATGAAAAAAGGTGAAGATAGCGCGCAACCTGGCGATGATCATATTGACAGTCAGTCTACTCGCCTGGTACGGACAGGGAATCGTGGCCGGCTTTTCTGACACAGAGCTTAGCACCGAGAACAAGATGTGCTCGGGGTTCATGGCGCTGGAGCTCAACGGCTACGGTGGGCCAGGGGTGGAAGGAGAGCCCCTCACGGTGGAGCACGCCGTGCCATGCAAGCACTACTTCCAGGACTGGCTCCTGACCAACCTTGGCACCACGACCGGCACCGTCTATGTAACCGTACAGAACTTGTTCAGTGAGGAAGATGCCCCTGGTACCGGAATCGCCTCATCCGAGCCAGAGCTGGTGGCCGAGGAGGGGGGACAGGTGGGACAGCAGACGGTGGCCGGGCTGGGAGTTGACCTGGCCAACCTCTGCGACCATGTGGACATGTCCGTCTGGTACGACCTTAACGGTGACGGCGATGTGGATGACTCAGGCGAGCTGATCGTCGACACCAAGAAGATCAGTCAGCTCGCCGACCTCCGCATAGAGCTGGGAGAGCTTCCCGCACCGGAAGGCAGCACGGCGGGGCTGGGCGGTGGGTGGGGACAGTATTTCACCTATCATGTCGGCCAAGATGGCGCCTGCATGACATGTTCACTCATGGCCGGCCGGAACATCAATGCGGGTGCCGTGACCATATGCAATGACGGCACTAGTCTTTATGTCCACCATGACACCCGGGCACTCGGGTGCGGGATGAGCGAGACCCACCTGTACGTGGGCAAGAACCCGCCGCCGACGATGGCGCCGGGTAAGTTCCTCTGCAAGGACGAGTCCCTCGACGGCGCCACGTGCTGTGAGCATGTCATTCCCCTGAGCGAAATCTGCGAGTACCAGCTTGTCCGCGGCAAGATGAAGCCCGTTCCCGGCAGCGAGGGCGTAGTCCCGGGTGACGCTGTCTATATAGCTGCGCACTGCGTGGTGGATATCGATGGCAGGGAAGAGACAGCCTGGGCCACGCCAGACAGCGCCCGCCTGTTCCGAATCGCCGTACATATGCAGCAGTTGGAAGACCCCAACTGGACATCAGACGAGTCGTTGAAATGGTGGCCAACCAACGCCTACCAGGGCGACACCTGCTTCTTCGACCTGCTCTTTGAGCTCAACCAGACGCGCTTCGCCCGCCACTGGACCTGGAATATGGATGACGGACTTCACTTCCTTGTAGTCGATCGTGGTCCGCCGTGATGGTACAGAAGGGCGAGTTGCCATGAAGCACATCGTTCTCAATACATCAGTATTGCTGGCAGTGGCCTGCATTGGGTTACTCGGAGTCTACGCAGGGTTCGTCGATACCGAGGTCAGCAGAGACAACACGGTTGAAGCCGGGGCGCTCGACCTGGTGCTCAGTAACGGAGAACCTTCCAACCTGGGCCACGGTGTCCAGAACACCTGGGTCATCCCTGAGGCTTCACCACACGACTCCGTCTCGCGCACAGTGCACTTGACCAACTTCGGAACGCTGGGGGAGCACCTCGACATCCAGTCTGAGTCCACCAATGCCTGGACCATTGACCCCCCACCTGCGGAACCCCCTCCACCGAAGGACGCCGTGCTGATAGTGACGGCGATTACGTATGCCGCTGGTACACCTTATGAACAGACCATAGTGTGGGTGGACGACATACAGTGGCCCGCTGTCGGGGGCTATCACTTTGACCCGGCACGGATCACCGACTTCAACGGGGATGGTCTGATCTCCCTGGACGAGCTGGAACAGCAGAAGATACAGTTCACTCCGGCACCCGTTTCAGGGTCCCTGGACTTCCTCATGGCCGTTCAGTTCGAACCGCAGTTCGGTCCTTACCCGGCCGACGACTACGAGAACGTGGAAACCAATACCACCATCATATTCAGCTTAGAATAGACGATTCGAGGCAACGGAAAACATGGGCACCTTTGCAGCAACCGGCGCCCCGCACGCGGCGTCTCACCGACCGCCGCGCAAGAAGCTGACGACTGCTATCAGCTTGCTCACCACCTTGGTGCTGATCGCGCTGATGCTGGCAGTAGTGCTCGGCCTGGTACTGCCCGCGGCCATCGGCTCCCGGTCCGTGGTAGTCTTCAGCGGCAGCATGGAGCCAGCGCTGCAAGTGGGCGGTCTCGCCTTCGTCCAGCCGGTGGAGCCCGAGACAGTCAAGCCAGGCGATATCATCGTCTACCACCCGGACCATGACACGGACATCACTTTGTGTCACCGCGTTGTCGAGGTGATAGAAGACCCGGCGCTTGTCTTTCATACCAAGGGAGATGCCAACGAAGAGGTTGACCCCTGGGACGTGCCGGCAACATGTATCACCGGAAGAGTCTCATTCGACGTTCCGTACGCCGGGTACGTGCTGCACTATACCGGGCGCTACGTGAGGACCAGGCTGGGGCTGGCCCTGCTCATTGCTCTTCCCCTGGCGGTGCTCACGACCCTCACAGCAAGAGACATAGTCCAGTGGCGCACCAGAAAATGGGAACAGCCCCATAGCTCGTGAATGAGAGTGCAAAACAGGTGAGGCTGCAAGCGGGACCAGGAACTGAAGCGGCGCTACCTCATCCGTGACTGCGAGCGATTACAGTGGGCCCGGTCTGCGTGCAGAAAAGGCGTTTACGGAGGCGTGCCAGACCGTGCAGACCGGATAATAATGTAGATGCAAGTAAGCCTGTGGTAAACATCGTGCAAAGACGCGGCGGGCTTTGTGTTGGCCTGCTGTTGCTCTGCGAAGCCTTGGCCTGTTGAGCTACATCAAAGGCGTGTATCTCCGGCGGACCTGTCCATGAACCGTGTGCTGCAAGTCCGCCTGAGACAGCCACGGAGCCGTGCCCTCACCAGAACACCAAGTGCGTAGCTCGGCCAACCAGGATCACTCTTACACCCCTGAAGTGTACCACACGACTTCGGCTAAGACACGTATCACGGCAGACCGAAACAGTAAGCGCACCCCCGGAGCAGTCAACCCCAGCACCTGAGGTAACCTTCTCAGGAACGCTGGAAGACGGAGCAGCCAGCAAGCTCATTGTTGGTCAGTGTCGGCAACCCCAAGCGACAGGTGGTGTCTACCTGGCGGCTATGCCACATTCGGCGGCGTCTTCCGGGATGCGGAAGATCGGCGGAAGCGGCTGCGCCTCTTTGCCCAACCGCGCCAACGCGCAGTCGCGCACCTTCTTCAATTGCTCGTTAAGTTGCCCAAGCTCTTCCTCGGAGAAGCAGGACTTCAGCATATCCTGGGCCAGTCCAAGGCCAGCCGGCTTGACGCGGTTCAGCAGGTCTTTCCCCTTTGGCGTAATCTTGACAGTGACCACCCGCTGGTCCTTCGTGCTCCTGGTCTTCTTGATCAGCCCGGCCTTCCTCATCCGGCTCAACTGGGCAGAGACGCTGTGCTGCTCCCGAAACGTATAGACCGCCAGCTGGCCGGGCGTCAAGGCGCTCTTGCAATGGTCCAGGATGAGCAGCATGTTGAACTGCGCCAGCGTGGTGTCATGCCGGCCCAGCTCTGACTCCACGGCCTTGTAAGATGCCTCGAACGCCTGTGACATCAGTGTCCACGTGTTCAGGTACGGAAACCTTGTCAGATTCCAATCGTGCATTCTCTCCTCCTTATTGCCTGCAAGTCCATCCAGCCACCGACCGAACCCCGGCGAGAACCAGTCCTGGCCTCTCCTCCTTACCAACGCATTCCATCCCAACTATCACCGTTCACTACCCCTGCGCCGATACGCCCATCTGCGCTCATCCCCGGCTCGACCAGCTTGTACGATAATATGATAGATTCTATAAGCCGTGCCAACTATGGTACTAGCGCTTCTCTTGCAGCCTAGTCTCACCTTGAGGATACATCTGCGCCAGCACGATAAGCTATCGTGCTAGCACGACTTGGACAACTGTGCCTCGACTGCGCAATAATGAAATAGGACAAGCTACAGAAGCAGCAGCTACTGCGCGTAGCTACGGGAGTACATGCGTGACAACTCGGGTATTGGTAGTGGACGACGAGGAGCTTTTCCTGGAGCTGTTGAGCCGCACGCTGTCGACTGAACCCGCGGTGGAGGTGGTGGGAACCGCAAAGGACGGCAACACGGCGGTACGCCTAGCCAGGGAAGTCACCCCCGATGTGGTACTTATGGACATCGATCTGCGGAGCGAGCCGGATGGGATCGAGGCTGCGCTTCGCATAAAGGAGGAGAGACCCGAGACCGGCATCGTCATTCTGTCGGCTCACAGCGACCGGCGCTATGTGACGAGCTTGCCACTGGAGGAAAGCCAAGGCTGGGCCTACCTCCTCAAGCAGACGGTGCCTGATATGGCAGCCATCGTGCGCGCCATTGAGGGAAGTAAGGCCGGAATGGTGGTGCTCGACCCGGCGGTGGTGGCCAACCTCAAACCCCGTCAGCAGTCCGTAGTTGCCAGGCTGACTCCCAGACACCAGGAGGTGCTGGAACTCCTTGCCCAGGGCTACAACAACGCCGCCATAGCACAGCGATTGGCGCTCTCCGAGAGGTCAGTGGAGACCTACATCAACGTCATCTACCAGGCACTTCACCTGACCAACGAGCCGGATATACATGCGCGGGTCAAGGCTACCCTCATCTACCTGGAGAACTCTGCCAACAAGCACTAGCCAGGCAACTTGCTACATCAAACCAACATTACAGCACTCACCTCCACGGCTCCCCGTTCTAGCCAGCCGCTGGGCTTGCCAACAAGCGATTGGCACAGTCAGCGGCAAGAGAGAGCACCTCTGCCGGAGGCTGGTAC
>QMOF01000127.1 GCA_003650185.1 Chloroflexota bacterium
CGGGACTCTCAGACCCATAGGTACGGCTTCAGCCACCGCTCGCACCAGTTGAGGCACAAAGTGCGATGGGGAGACGAAGTTGACGTTGTGACAGCCAAGCTCATCCTGGAGGTAGAGCATCCTCTCGGCCAGGGAGCGGCAGTCTATCTCGTTCGCCTTCTGTCTTCGCCAGTCCTGGCTTATCTGGTGGTTCTGGCAGTAAACACACCTCATGTTGCAGTTGGCAAAGAACACTGTACCGGAGCCCTTCGTCCCTGAGACAGGAGGTTCCTCCCCGTGGTGGGCGCAGACTGCTGCCACTATGGGCATACGGCCCGAATGGCAGAAGCCCTGTTCACCTTCCAGGCGGTCTACATGGCATTGCCTGGGGCAGACGTCACACGACAGCAGGCGCGCCTCAAGAGCCCGAGCACGACGCTCCAGCTCCCCGCAGCGGTAGAGGGCGACGTAACGCGGTTCCACAGATGTCATAGATGCAACTCCCCGAACAAACGCGGCTGGGCGGCCGCCTTGTGCCCTGGCGCCTGATCTCCCACCAGTCCATTATAGCCGCTTAGGGACACCGGGGCAGGCAGGCGGGTTCATGCCCCATCTGGGCAGCACGCGCAGGCACGTGGCATTATGTAAACGTTGGTGCAACCTCCTGTAACTCGCGTTAACCGACCAGCAATCTGCATGCAGGTAACCTTACCCGAAGGGAGCACCTCCCACAGATGGCATCTGCCCTTTACTTTGAAGGAGATGAAGCCGACGGAACCTCTCTCACACCAGGCATGAACCTGCCACAGGATGCCCCGTCGGCTGAGACGAGGTAGCACAAATGCCAGGCGAGTTCAAGCAGTCCATTATGAGGAGCAACGCGGTCGACCTGGCCGTTACCATTGTGATAGGGATTGCCTTTGGTACCATCGTTACATCGCTGGTCTCCGGCATCATCATGCTGCCGGTCGGTCTGCTGTGGAAGGACGTGGGCTTCGCCGACCACTTCATTGTGTTACAGGAAGGCGAACCGGCCGGCCCTTATGCTCCTCTTGACGAGGCCAAGGCAGCAGGTGCCGTGACCATCAATTACGGTGTATTCATCACAACGGTGATCATTTTCATCATCATCGCCTTTGCCATCTTCCTGCTGGCGCAGTGCCTAGACCGCGTTCGGCGCCAAACTGGATCTCGTCGATGGTGATGAAGACACCTTCAATGTTGGCTGCATCCATTGGCGCATCGGTGAGGTAAAGGCCCAGAGTTCCGGTCCTGCTGGCTTCGCCGTTGGTACGGCCGGACGTTTTTCCCCCACAGCCGGGTGCCAGCATAAGCAGCAGGGCCAGAGCAATCACGGCTGTCACGTATGGCCTTGACGCTTCCTTTCGCGACATTGGGTATAGCGGTCTTGCCGACCGTCCGCCATGTCCTTCAAGTTGTAGACATCGTAGTCCGGGGCTGTGGTGCGCCGACACCCTGAAGAGTGATTCGGGCAGCTACTTCGGGCTGGTACGGGCATGTCATGGGCGCGCTTCAGGGACGCGACGGCGGTGCTGCTTCGACTCTCGGCGGAGCCGCTGATACGATACCAGTAGCACTGCCGCGTACTTCGCATCACGATCCAGCGAGGAGATGGAGATAATAAAGCAAGCGGGTTCGCAGTCGGACTTCCTGGGCAATCCAGATTTCTTCGAGGTGTGTATCAACGTCCCAGACCTTGACCAGAGCCTGGAGCAGCTCCAGAGCCTGTTTAAGATGACTCCCTACCTGGTCCGTGAGACCAAGGTCAGGAACATCGAGTTACACGGGGAGAAGAAGCCGGATGCCAGAATCAAGTTCGCCTACTTCAGGGCGGGCCTGATGAGGCTCGAATTCCTGCAGCCGATCGAGGGCGAGAGCATCTGGGCCGAGTTCGTAGAGAAGAAGGTTACGGGCATACAGCATATCGGGTGTCGAGTGAGAGACCCGACCCCCACGCCCGGGAGGAGAGTGGCGGGGCCTAACGGCGGTGTGTGGCATGGGATGGTCTGGCGCCCACTGCCATACTAGGCCAGACGGATGTCGGCGTTATCTGCTTCTTTGAGGAACCGGAGCAGTATCTTGGTCCTCAAATCGTTGCGGCCGCGCAACGGAGTGACGAACTTGCCCTTGATCCAGATGCGCTGTGGCTCCACCGAGACCAGCACCCGAGGTGCCTGACTGGCCTCGGCCAGGAATCGCGGATGACCGTTGCGGAAGATGCGGCGGGCCTGCCTGATGTGGGGCTCGTCCTCCGAGGTGAGTATCCTTTCCAGCAGATGACATGCCCTCTCGACATTGCTGTCTGGGGTGATGGGGATACGGACTTCGTCGAACATGTAGTCCGAGAGAATAGTCTTGTGCTCCGAGGCGTAGTCCTTGGAGTAGTTCAGCACCGCCTGGTCCAGGACCAGGAGATTGGGCAGGTGAATTATCCTGCCCGTCAACTCGCCACCCAGCTTCTCGTCCTCCCCTACCTCCTCCAGGGTGGTGTGCAGGAGACCCACCCGGCGCACATCACCCTTTATGTTACCGATCCGTATCCTGTCGCCAACGTCATAGATGTGGGCGAAGCTGATGGCGAAATAACCGAAGAAACTGGCAATGTACTTCTGAAGGGCCAGGGCCAGGCCCAGCGCCAGGATGGGAACGTAGATGGCCGCCTGTGGCACAAATATGGCTGCCGCGACTGTGCCCCCGACCACCGCCAGGATTATGGTCATCGCCGCCACTGCTGTGACCAGCTTCATGCGCACTCCCGGTTGCGGCGATGTGTGGTGCAGTTCCTCCTCCACAGGCGGGCACCCGGCTATCGGAGTATCCTTTGTCAGAGTGGTCAAAGTAGCGCTTACCTCCTGGCTCTGAACTGGGCCAGCCTGGCGCCCACCGCGTGGGCAGCCGAAGGGCGGTCGGCCGCCTTCCTCAGGTTTCTGGCCAGGGTCACGTCGCCGATAACATCCCTCACCCAGTTGGCGAAGTCGTTCTTCTCACTGTTGACGTGGTAGCTGAAAGTCCCGCCCGGCATCGTCTGGAGAGTGGTATCCAACTCGTCCACGGGCGTAGGGTGGGTGGAGCTAGCTCCACCCACCCTACCGGGCTCCTTTACTGTGAAAAACAGGGTTGCCGGACCGTGTGGCCCAGGCCTGCGGTTTCGTTCAAGCGATTGCCTTTTCTGTAAGCTGGGGTGACACAGCGGACCGTGCCACCCTTCTGGCAGAGTGCCTTCTACTTCTTGTTGTTCTTGGGGGTCTGGGACTTGCTGGGCTTCTTGGCTATCTTGGGACATCATCTCACTTCGAAGAGACAGCGATGTCCGCTGCTCATGCCGTTAGCCCGGGCCATCGATCAGGATATTACATTCATGAATCTTTTTTCATGGTATAATATACACGACCCGGCGGCGCTGTCAATACCTTACTGTGCCAGTTGTCGGAGTTGAAGAAGGAGGTATCGCGTGGGCACCTGGACTTTCCTCACCAACCATGCACTGGTGCTCAGCTACATTGCTCGTCACCCCCGGACCACCGCCTTCGACCTGGCAATAGCTGTCGGCATTACCGAGAGGGCTGCCCGGAAGATAATCGCCGACCTGCTGGAGGCTGGGTACGTCGGTAAGAGGCGGGAAGGCCGACGGAACCGCTATCGCATCAATCCCGACCTCCCCCTTCGTCATTCCAGCCACGATGAGACTGCTGTTGGCGACCTGCTCGAGGTCCTCGGTTGGAAGCGGCACAAGCGTTCGCCGCGGTCACCGCGGCTCTCTTCGTGAGGCCCATGCATTGTCAGGCTGTGGACTTTACAGCAATGCTGGGCTATGATATACGCCATTGGTCTGACAGACCCTTGCACTGGTGGAGGAGCCACGCTGATGCTACCAGAACGGATATGCCGACTCGATGAGCTTGCCAGCAATCTCTGGTGGAGCTGGCACCCGCAGGCGCGCGAGCTGTTCCGTCGCCTCGACTACCCCATGTGGAGGATAACCGGCCATAATCCGGTGAAGCAACTCCGTGAGATCGAGCCGGCCAAGCTGGAAGCGGCCGCGGCTGATCCACGCTTCACCAGCATGTACGACTCGGTCATGGCGCATTTCGACACGGATATGGCTGCCAGCAACTCCTGGTTTACCACCAGATACGGCGAGGCACTGCCCGGCCCGGTTGCCTACTTCTCGGCAGAGTACGCCATTCACAACTCCCTGCCGATCTACGCAGGAGGGCTGGGCGTTCTGGCTGGTGATCTGTGTAAGGAGGCGTGTGATCTGGGTCTGCCGTTTGTCGCGGTCGGGTTCATGTATCCACAAGGCTATTTCCATCAGCACATCTCGGCGGACGGACGCCAGGTGGAGCTCTATCGGCAACTGGACTTTGATGAGGCGCCGGTGAATCCAATCCTGGCTCCGGACGGGAGCAGGTCGCTGGTACAGGTGCAACTGGATGACAAGACCTTGCATATCGGGGTGTGGCAGGTGCGTCTTGGCTCTGTCAACCTTTACCTTCTGGACACCAATGTCGAGGAGAATCCCCCGGCGTGCCGGGAGCTGACTGCCCGTCTTTACATCGCGGAACGGGAACAGCGCATCCAGCAGGAAATGCTGCTGGGCATCGGAGGGGTTAGAGTGCTGAGGGTGATGGGCATCAGTCCCTCAGTGTGGCATGCCAACGAAGGACACACTGCTTTCATGATGCTGGAGCGCATACGCGAGGAAGTGCAGGACAACAAGGTCACTTTCACCGAGGCTGTGGAGCGGGTCAGAGCCAACACCATTTTCACCACACACACGCCGGTCCCGGCTGGGCATGACGTCTTTCGAGGCGAACTGGTGGAGAGGTATTTTGGCGACTACTGGCCCTCGCTGGGGCTCGACCGCCAGACGTTCCTGGGTCTGGGCCGAGACGATGGGGCTGGTGGTCAGGGCTTCAACATGTCGGCGCTGGCCCTGAGATTGTCGGGGCGTCACAACGCGGTCAGCAAGCTGCACAGTGAGGTGTCGCGGAGGATGTGGCAGGGACTGTGGCCCGGGACCAGAGCAGAAGAGGGGTTGCGGAGCACCTACGTCACCAACGGTGTCCACATGCCGACCTGGGTTGCTCCAGAGATGCTGAGGCTTTACCAGAAGTACGTCGGCGATGACTCAAGAGATCTCATGGAAGCACAAGACGACCCTGAGCTCTGGCAGCGTATCCTTCAGATCCCTGACGAGGAATTCTGGCAGGTCCATCAGCTATTGAAGCGGAAGCTGATGGGCATCATGCATGAGCGGGCCCAGCAGCGGTGGGCTGATGGTGACATCTCTGCCGAGCAGGTCGTGGCCATGGGCACCTTGCTTCACCCCGAAGTGCTGACTATCGCCTTCGTCCGCCGTTTCACTGAGTACAAACGGCCAGCGCTGATCTTCCATGATGTGGAGCGTCTCAAGCGGCTGGTCAGACATCCTTTGCAGCCGGTGCAGATCATATTTGCCGGGAAGTCGCATCCGGCGGACACAGCTTCCAAGGACCTGCTCCAGCGGGTGTACACTATGGCCAAGGACCGCGGCTTCCGCGGCCGGATAGCCTTCGTTGAAGACTACGACATGCATATGGCCCACTACCTTGTCCAGGGGGTGGACGTCTGGCTCAACGTGCCGCGGCGGCTCCAAGAGGCCTGTGGCACCAGCGGAATGAAGGCTTCCATGAACGGTGTCCTTCACCTCAGCGTTCCCGATGGCTGGTGGCATGAGGGGTACAATGGCGCCAATGGTTGGGTGGTTGGGTCTGATAGTGCGGCTGACGTAGCAGAGGAGGACCGCGCTGATGCGGAAGCGCTCTACTCCCTGCTTGAGAACGAGATCGTGCCGCTGTACTATGCCATGGACCGCAGTGGCGTGCCCCATGGCTGGGTCAGTATGGTGAAAGAGGCCATTCGCTCGGTCATGCCTGTCTTCTGTGCCAGGCGGATGGTAAAAGAGTACACCGAGCGGATGTACATACCCGCTGCGCGGTCGCCTGTCCCCACCCCGTGAGCACCGGGGAAACACGGCGGCGACGCGGTTGAGCGCGGCTAAAGATCCCTACCAGGCAGAGCGGTTGCCTTAGCCGTGGGCCGGAGCCGTTGGCACAGCCCGGTCACGTGAGTACCAGGACCCAGCCGATGCTTCTGGCATCTTTGGGTGCTGCCACTCAGCCAAAGCTGGTGCTCGCCTTGTTGTTGCAATGATGCCCCCCTTCTATGATCGTTCGCACACGTATAGTCTGGTCATACGTGCAGGCGGGCAATTGAAGAAGGCGGCAGATGTACGGTCGCGCAGAGCAGAGAGTCGGCTATCAGCCGCTGGACAAGGTGCCAGGCCAACCGCCATTGAGGCCGGTTATGCCTCGACGCCTAGCCAGGCTGGAAGAGCTGGCCAACAACCTGTGGTGGTCATGGCATCCTCAGGCGCGCGACCTGTTTCGGGCCCTGGACCACCACCTGTGGAGAGAAAGTGGCCACAATCCGGTGAAGCAACTGAGAGAGATCAGCCAGGAAAAGCTAGAAGCGGCCGCCGGTGACCCGGCCTTCGTTGCACTGTATGAGTCCGTCTTGTCAGCCTTTGACCGGGATATGTCCTCCCGCCATACCTGGCGTGCTACCGGATCCCCTGGTGGCCTGCCCGGGCCTGTGGCCTATTTCTCTGCTGAA
>QMOF01000128.1 GCA_003650185.1 Chloroflexota bacterium
ACCCGGCTCACAGACCAGACATGAGCCCCTCAGAGAATGCAGCCGCTTGAGGCCAGAATGATCCGCTGTCAGAAACTACGGTACCCGTTCCGGCAACGCTGATAGCCATGCTGCCCGTTAGCAGGCTTTCCCTAGTTGACTCCGCCAACCCCTCGCCCCTCCGCGCCACGTGGTCACCCGGGTAACGGGCATGCCTTCTGCTTGCCGCAGGCGCCAGCCTGAGCTACACTGGGCACAGTGGCCCGGCAGTCCCTCGATTCATGGCAGAGACAACCTAAGGAGGTACTGAGCATTGGCAGACCTTGAAGGCAAGGTAGCCCTGGTAACCGGTGGCAGCTCCGGCATTGGGCGGAGCACAGCGCTGGCCTTTGCCAGGGCAGGAGCAAAGGTGGCTGTGGCAGATGTCGCAGTGGAAGGTGGAGAAGAGACGGCGCGGATGATCAGGGAAATCGGCGGGGAGGCTATATTCGTCCTGACCGATGTGACGCAGTCACACCAGGTCGAGGCGCTGGTCCGGAAGACAGTCGATACCTATGGACGTCTCGACTGCGCCTTCAACAATGCGGGCATCGAGGGCGCGGTCACCTCGACCACGCAGTGCAGCGAAGAGAACTGGCACCGGGTCATGGCCATCAACCTCACGGGTGTCTGGCTCTGCATGAAGCACGAAATAGTCCAGATGCAGAAGCAGGGAGGGGGTGCCATCGTCAACACGTCGTCGATCTCTGGGCTGACCGGGCTGGGCAGCAACCCGGCCTACGTCAGCAGCAAGCACGGCGTCATCGGCCTGACGAGGCTGGCCGCGGTAGAGTACGCCAAGCAGGGAATACGCGTGAATGCGGTGTGTCCGGCTGCCATTGCCACTCCCATGGTCAAGGGACTGGTGGATGCACATCCAGACATGGAACAGTTCGTCACCGGCATGCAGCCCATGGGACGCCTGGGCACGCCGGAAGAGGTAGCCCAGGTGGTGGTGTGGCTCTGCTCCGATTCAGCCTCATTCGTCACCGGGCAGGCCCTGCCGGTTGACGGGGGTATGGTAGCACAGTAGGCCTGCCGCTCAAGTGAGGCGGCGATTGCTGTCTGAGGGCCTTCTCAGCCATACCTGGCTCTTGGCAGAAGCTTGGTCCCTGTTATATCAGTATATCAGGCTGCGGCTTTCTTGCTTCTGTGCAAGGCATCACTGGCAGCATCGCTTATCTGGTAGGCCAGGGGAGTTGCAGTCAGCCAGGGATGGGTGCCCATGGGGAACATAGCTACCTGCTCGATAGTCATCCCGTTCACTATAGCGGCCGCCATGAGATTGCCCACCTCGCCAACTGTGGCAACGCAGCAAGCGCAGCCCCCCAGCAACTTGCCTGATCTGCGATCGAACACGAGTTTAACCCTCATCGGCCTGGCATCAGGCATAGTGCCTGGGTGCTTGGAGGCCGCCTCGGCTTCACCTGTAACCACGCTGTAACCGAGCTTGGCTGCCTGGGCATCGGTCAGCCCGGACACGGCAATGGCGGTTTCTCCAACAATCGTTGAGAAAACCCCAATTGTACCGATGTTCCGCCACTGAGGATGATAAAGGTCAGCCGCGGCAATCTTGCCCTCCCGCGTTGCCACCGATGCCAGGCGCACCGGAACCGGTTGACCGTTGAAGAAGGAGTACTTCTCGGCGCAATCACCAACAGCCAGGATGTCAGGGTCTGTAGTCCTCTGGAATTCATCAACCTTGATACCACCAGTGGAGCCAATCTCTAGACCGGCTTCCTTGGCTAGCTTGACGTTGGGCACTACCCCAATTCCTACAATCACCATATCACAGTTGATGCGCTCACCACTTTCCAGGGTGACGGACTCTACCTTGTCCGTACCGTCAATGGACTTAACGGCATTGCTTGTGATGACTTCAACACCTCTCTGTCTCAGGGCCTCCTCGCTTCGAATGCACAGGTCCTCAGGACAGACTAGCTGGAGGCAGTGTTCTAACAGTTCCACTATGGTAACCTCATGCCCCCGCTTCCTGCATTCATCCGCAAACTCCGCCCCGATGAAGCCGCCTCCAACAACGACTATGTGGCGGGCGTGGTCCATGGCCGACTCCATCTGCCGAAGGTAGTCTGCATGCTTCCTTACAAACCAGACGTTCTTCTTGTCTATGCCTGGAATTGGCGGCTGTATAGGATTTGAACCGGTGGCAAGTATCAACTTGTTGTAGCCAACAACCTCGCCATCACCTAGAGTGACCGTCTTGCCTTTGCGATCGATGGAGACTGCTTCAGCGACCTTTAGCTTGGCCTCACCCAGCAGTTTATCGGGCATGATGTTCTTCTCCACGGCGCCTAGCGTGCCGTAGATGTAAGGGATACCACATGGGACCACGGCCTCTACTTCTGACCGGATGACGAGTATGTCCTTCAATCCGTGGTGTTTCTGGGCACAGATAGCAGCCTGTATTCCTCCAGCGCTGCCTCCGATGATAACTAGCTCAGATTTGACCATTTTGGGGCTCGCTCCTTTCTTCGCTAGTCAACGTCGTGGATTAGAGCCGCCAAGACGAACCATAGTTGCAGCCACACGAAGCCCGCTCAGCCCGCGCTTGCTATCTTATCAGGCGGCTGGCTTGACCACTTCCACAAACTCAACAATGACGCCGTTGAAAGCCCGGGGCCGGGCGAAGGCAAACTTGGCCCGACCGAACGCCGCATCCAGCTCGAACGGCGATTCCGGCACGAACTCGATGCCCTGCTGCTTCAGTTGCTTCATCACCTCTTCGATGTCCGACACCGTGAAGCAGATGTGCTGTAGACCTTCACCGTGGTTCTTGATGAACCTGGCGATCGGCCCCTCAGGGCCGGTCGGCTGTATCAGCTCTAGAAGCATGTTCCCCAGCGATGACAGGCTGTATCTCATAGACAGGGGCTCGTAGGTGTCCTCGCCTTCCGAGGCCAGGCCAAACACCTGACCGAACAGCCTTTTAGCTTCTTCCAGATCCTTTACTGCAATGCCTACCTTCAGCAGTCCTTCAATACCCATGGAACTCCCCTTCTAATCTTCGTGTAAGGCGGCGTGCCGGCCCACATAGCTGTCCTCCACCCACCCCTATTCAAAGCTAACTGTGCCGCTCTTGCCACCGCTCTTGCTGGTCAGCCTCACTCCGTCGATCTCCATCCTCTTGTCAACGCCCTTGCACATGTCGTAGATGGTCAGCGCACCCACGGCGACGGCGGTGAGCGCCTCCATCTCTACCCCTGTCTTACCGGTGCATTTGACTGTGGCCTCAATCTCGACCTTGTCGCCTCCCGGCTGATCGAGACAGAAGTCCACCTTCACGTCGGTCAGCAGCAGTGGATGGCATAAGGGCAAGAGCTGCGAGGTCTTCTTGGCTGCCATGATACTGGCCACCTGGGCAGTGGCTAGCACATCGCCCTTGGGTAGTTTCCCCTCGCGAAGCAGCTCCAGAGTGGCCGGCTGCATTCTGACCCAGCCCTTTGCAGTTGCTTCCCGTTCGGTATCGGGCTTCCCGCCCACGTCAACCATGCGGACTCGGTCTTGAGCCTCCGCCACGATCAGCCCCCGACCTGTGCCATCCATCTATTGTGAGGCAAGACGCCCTGCGCCATGTTGTGCCCTGCTGGCTTCGAGGCTATTGCCTTGCGGAACAGCCGCTCCACTTCTTCCGTGGAGCCGCCTGCTCTAATAGTTGGCCTCAAGTCCACCTCCATGTCAGACATCAAACACGGAAGGAGCTTGCCATCAGCGGTGAGGCGGAGACGATTGCACCTGAAGCAGAAATGCTCGCTCACCGGGGTGATGAAGCCGACGGTACCCTGTACCCCGGGCAGGCTGTAGTACTTCGCTGGCCCGTGTCCCACTGGAGGCAGGCAGGGTTCAAGCTTGCCCAGGGCAGCCAGCCTTTGCAGCATCTCCTTGGCGGACATGAACTCAGGCTGGAGCATCTTGCCATTCCCGATGGGCATCAACTCGATGAAGCGCACGTGCCAACCCTCTCTGGTGCGAGACGCGAAGTCGAGGATCTCATCATCGTTGATGCCCTTCATGACTACCACGTTGGTCTTCACGGGCTCCAGTCCCACCCTGCGGGCCTCGTCAATGCCCTGCAATACGTCCACCAGGTTGTCATAGCCAGTGATCCTCTGGAACCTGTCCTTCCTCAGGCTGTCAAGGCTCACGTTCACCCGCCGCAGCCCGGCCTCTTTCAAGTCGGCCGCAAAGCGCTTTAGAAGGACACCATTGGTGGTGAGGGAAATATCGTCGATGCCCTCAACCCGAGACAGCATTTCAATCAGCTTGGTCAACTCCAGCCTTACCAGAGGCTCGCCACCGCTCAGCCTGACCTTGCTGATGCCCACTCGTGCTGCCGCCTGAACCACGACCGTGATCTCCTCATAGCTTAGAAGGTCGGCGTGCGGCACCAGGTGCACCCCTTCTCGAGGCATGCAGTAGATGCAGCGCAGGTTGCAGCGGTCGGTTACCGATATACGCAGATAGTTGATGGGGCGCTGGAATGAATCGGAGATACCACTCACTGTCTACTCTCCAGAGGCATAATGGGCCAGGAACTCGAGCGCTTTGCGGGCTGCCCTGCCCCGATGACTCACCCTGTTCTTCTCTTCCATGGAAAGCTCGGCCATAGTCCTATCCAGCTCCGGCACATAGAACACGGGGTCATACCCGAAGCCGGAGGTGCCTCTTGGCTCAAGAGAGATGATTCCCTCGCACTCTCCCTGGCAGACCCTGAGCAACTCTGGACCCGAAGCCACAGCTATGACGCACCTGAAGCGCGCCGAGCGTTTCTCCCAAGGGACACCCTCCAGGCGGGACAGTAGAAGCGCTATCCGTTCGGCGTCTGATGCATTCTCACCTGCATAGCGAGCAGATAGAGAGCCGGGCTCGCCTCCCAGCGCATCAACCTCGAGCCCCGAGTCGTCCGCCAAGACAAGAAGGCCGCTGGCGGCAGCGTAGCCCAAGGCTTTCAAACGGGCGTTCTCTTCGATTGTGTGTCCTGTCTCTTCTATCTCTGTACTCACGTTCTGCTCGGCCAGAGTGGTCAGCTCTATCGGCGCATCTTTGAACAAGAGAGAGTACTCTTCGGCCTTGGCCCGGTTTCTGGTAGCCAGGACGACCTTGAGCCTCACAGGTCTAGGAATCTCCCCTCCAGCTTCTGCATTACTTCTGGCATAGTCGTATACTCCATCTCTTCCAGGGGGAGACGGTGAGGCTCGAAGGGACCATGACGGCGCAGGTATTCAGCGATCTGGTTCGCCCAGTGGCGCGCCTCGTCGAAAGCAGGGTCGTCAAACATATCCCGCGGGCCAATCAGCATACCCTCGGCAAGCTGGAACCCGCAGCAGATCACGCGCGGAGGGCCGTCAAAGCGTGAGGGGTTCGCCTGTGGCTGGGCCGTCGGCATCAGCGGGCCATTGTGCGAGCCACGCATCCACCCCTCCACAAGGTGAGGTACGGCGAAGGGCTCAAGTATCTCCCCCACGGCGGGGAACTTCCCCTGAGACCTGACAACAAGCACCGGGTCATCCTTGCCAACATACCTGCCGGCCATGAAGGACAGCTTCTGAGTTGACGACACAGCCGCTATCTCGTCCGAGGGACGATGGCGGACGGCCTTGACGGCATAGCGATTGGGAGCTCCCATAAGAACCAGCATATCATAAATCTCCTCGGGAGCATTGAAAACGACCTTCTTGCTGTGCTTTACATCGTGGATCTCGAAGCTAAAACCGGAATGCATGTTCGCTGCAATGACTAGCCCGATTGTATTAAATGGATCGGCGAACATCCGGTACAGTGGCAGATTCCAGGCACCGGACGACGTCTTGTCAGCCATGAAGATGATCACTGTCTCGGCCTGGCGCTCCTCGAACTCCATCTCAGCCAGTCCCGGGCCCAGGCCCTTGACATTGCCGGAGAAGGCGTCGCTCAGAAGGTCTTGTCCGGCTCCATGCAGTTTCAAAGCCTTGGCCACATCGGTACACTCCAAAAAGGTGTCCCAGGCCAACTTGTGGATGGCCTCATTCTCTTCCCCCTGCTGGTGCGTCAAGATGAGCTCCAGGTCGTCACCACAGTTGGTAACGTGATAGTCGATGAGCTGGCCGCCCTTTCTTGCCCTCTCAAGGCACTCCCGGGCCTTCTTCAACACGTCCGGATGTGAGCTGGAGTGCCCTACGTAGCCTCCGATGTCGGCCTTGATCACGCTCAGAGTTATCTTCACCTCGTTTCCTCCTTGCCGTGAAGTTGCTTTGGAGCAGGCCCGCAGAAGCCGGACAACAGTGGACACATGCCTGTACGATCACCCCCCTCTTTGGATGAACACCAACCGAAGTATACCCGATGCCGATACTCGAATCAACCCGATCTCCATCCTATAGTACCGAGTCTTCTGGGATCAGGCGGACTGCCCCAGGCTTCTAAAGCTATGTCTGCCTGACCAGATGCCGGGGGCGTGCGCTGTACCAGACCTGGAAGGCGGACAGGCCGCGGTTTCCTCTCCTGCCTGAGGGGGAGGCGCTGAGTGGCCCGAGTCCCGAGCGCAACCCCAGATTGTCTCAAACAAAATAGAACGGGACCGCCGGGTCAACCCGGCGCTCCCGTGGCTGACTCACTGTTCCAGACTTCCGTTAT
>QMOF01000129.1 GCA_003650185.1 Chloroflexota bacterium
TACCTCTGCGCAGACCCATGGCCTCGTCCAGCAGGAACCGCGTCTTCCCCCGGCTGTCCCGGTACATCCTGCGTCGTATCTTTATATCCCCGAAAAGCGTGGTCACCCACCGCCACCTCCTCCCACTCCTCAACCTGCCCCTTGATCCCGACCATCAACTCGTCTAAGCTTTCCATAGAGAGATGCCTCCTTTATCCTGATAATAGTTTTCTTTTTCCCAGGATTCTCGGAGGTGTCTCTCTCCTTTTCAACCCCCACCGACTAACACGATACAGTATCAGTTGACAAACAGCATCGACCTGTGGCATACATGATACAGGCTTTCCCAACACTGGCCTCCATGATTCATACTTGCTTCTGTCCGGTTGTTTAGGTTCGATCGTCCTGCCCGCAGGCATGTAAGCACCGAGGGGCCAGTCGAGGCAACCACACGGAGAACATCAGCCAGGAGGACCTCATGAGTGATAGCGAAGGATACGTAGAGTCCGGCGACCGACGCCTCAGTGTGGCGCTCTGGGTTCTAGTGGGCCTGCTGATTGCGGCGATCATCGCCGGTGGGGTGATGTTCCTGGTCAGGAACACAGGCGGCAATGGGCGTGTTGAGATTGTGCTTTCCGATGCCGAACCGCCCACGGTGGAAGTATACCTGGGTGGTGCCGTGGAAGCCGAGGGCATCTACAGCTTCAGCCCGGATGTCACTCTGGGAGAGGTGCTCCAGCAGGCGGGCGGCGTGGCCGATGGACTGGACCCGGTCAGGCTCAGTCTACGGGTCTTTCAGGCTGATGAGGGCCCCTTTGACCAGTATGACGAATCAGGGCCGGACAAAGTCAATGTAAATGCCGCTTCTTTCGAAGAACTCCAGACCCTGCACGGCATCGGGCCAAGCAGGGCCCAGGCCATCATCGACTACCGGACTGAGCACGGGTACTTCCGCAGCGTGGACGATCTGATCAACGTATCCGGTATTGGCCCGAAGACGCTAGAAAACATCAGGGACTACGTGACCGTCGTGGACTGACGCTCCCGGCCCGGGTTGGGGGGCGGTGCGGCCGGAAGCCCGAGACGAAGCCTGAGACCAGCTTCCGGCGCGGCTTGAGTGACAACGAATGAAACTCATCGCTGTCAGTGTTGCCTGGATTGCTGGTATATACCTCGGCTCACTGGTCTTTCTGCCGATCTATGCCACGCTTTCGGCTTTGGTACTCCTTGCAGTGATGGCATTCCTGTGCCGCAGAAGGGCCGTGCTCCTGTGGTCGGCCCTGTGCCTGGTTGCCGTGCTTGGCGGGATTGCCTGCTACCAGTGGAGGGTGAACGAGCCCACGCTGCCCGAGCGGGGATTCGCGGAAATCCAGGCCGAGGTCGAGCGTGACCCCGAACTCGACGGTGGGAAGGCCACCCTGAGGCTCACCGCCCACAAGATCAAGGGCGACAGCGGGTGGGAAGACACGTCGGGCAAACTCCTGGTGCATACTTATGAGTATTCGACTGAGTATTCGACCTACAGCCAGGGAGACCTGGTGAGGGTAGCAGGAGAGCTGGAGCCGCTCTCAGGTATCGGGAGCCAGGACTACAGAGACTACCTGGAGCGCAGCGGGTTCAGTGCCACCATGTCCAGTCCCCAGGTGGAGTCTATGGAGTCCGGCTGGATCGGCAGCGCCCGCAGCCGCCTGTCGGACTCGCTCGCTCGTGCCCTGCCCGAGCCCGAGAACTCCGTGGCGCAGGCGCTGGCGGTTGGCATCCGCAGCCACATACCCGATAAGGACGAAGAGGCTCAGGGTACCTTCTCTGAGGACAGCTTGTATGACAGCTTCCGTAGGTCAGGTACCAGCCATCTCCTGGCGGTCTCGGGACTGCACGTGGCCATTCTGGGCATGGCGGTGCTCAGCGCTGCGGCCTGGGTGTTTGGCAGGCAACGGCCGACGTATCTCATCATTGCGCTCCTGGCCGTCTGGCTGTATGCGTTGCTCACCGGGATGCGGCCGCCAGCCTTTCGGGCGGCCATCATGTTCAGCCTCTTTCTGGCCGCTCTGTGGGTAGGCAGGCCACGTAGCGCTGTGCCATCGCTGGTACTGGCCGCTGCCATAATGACCGGAGTCGCCCCGCTTCTTCTGTGGGACGTCTCTTTCCAGCTAAGCGTGACTGCGGTAGCGGGCGTGATGGTGCTTGGCCCCTCCCTGGTTGGTACATGGGAAGCAGCGTCGCCAGTGCGGGGCTGGATGGGCCGGGGCTTTCATCACGCTGGTCAGGTCATGATGCTCAGCCTGGCGGCAACCATCGCTGTATACCCGCTGATCGTTTACTACTTCGGCAGCATTCCCCTGGTGGGGGCATCGGCCACCTTCTGCGCCCTGCCCGCGCTGCCACCAGCCATCGTGACGGCGCTTATCACGGCTGTGCTGGGCCTTTTTGCCCCTACGCTGGCCACGGCAACGGGATGTGTTGCCTGGCTCTTCCTGAGGTACCTGATAGAGGTGGTGCAAAGCTTTGCTGCCTTACCCTTTGCCTCGCATGATGTCGGTCAAGCGAGTGGCGCGGTGGTGTGGGGGTGCTACGCCGTCCTCATTGCCTTCGTGTCCAGACGGCGCTGGAGACCGGTAGTAGCTGGGCTCGGGCGCTGGGTGGGGGCAGGACTGGCCAGGGCGCCAGGTATTCTGCACCACCCGCCCAAGAAGTGGGTCATGGTGTCGATCGGGGTTGCGGCTGTGCTGGTGTGGCTGGCAGTGCTGAGCATGCCAGACAACAACCTGGAGGTAAGGTTCCTGGATGTCGGCCAGGGCGACTCGGTACTGGTACGGACGCCTTCAGGGGTGCAGGTCCTTGTCGATGGCGGCCCCGACCAGGATAGCGTTTGCCTTGAGCTGGGGGAGAGCCTGCCGTTCCACGACAGGGACCTCGACCTGGTGATTCTGACGCATCCCGACAGCGACCATGTTGGCGGGCTGGTGGAGGTGCTGCGGCGGTACGAGGTGGGCCGGGTGCTGGAGGCAGGTGTGGACAGCAGCAACACTGCCTACCAGGAGTGGTTATCGCTGGTTGACCAGAAGGGGATCGAAAGGACGATGGCCGTGGCCGGTCAGCGCATCGACCTTGGTGACGGAGTGACAATGCAGGTGCTGCATCCGCCGGAGGAACTCATGAAGGACACAGAGTCGGATGTGAACAACAACTCGGTGGTGATCCGCCTGCTATGGAAAGAGGTCAGCTTTCTACTGACCGGTGACATCTATGAGGAGGCGGAATGGGACATCCTCTATAGAGGGCATGTTCTGGACACCACTGTCCTGAAGGTGGCGCACCACGGCAGTGCTACTTCCAGTTGCACTCATTTCGTGGCGGCGGCCGATCCCCAGGCAGCGGTCATTTGCGTGGGTGCCGACAACACCTTCGGCCATCCCGATGATGAAACGCTGGCCAGGCTGGGTGGCATACCTGTCTATCGCACAGATGAAGATGGCACCATCACCTTCACCACCGATGGGGAGAGGCTGTGGGTGGAGACGGAGAGGTAGGGGCGGCAACCATTCTGGGAGCTGCCGAAGGACTGGTTCCTCAATCAGGCCTCAACAACGATGACTTTCTGGATCTGGGGCACGTCTTGCTTTAGCCTGTCTTCAACGACTTCGTGGACGATGTCTATCGTTACCTGTCCCCTATCTACGTGACAGGCGGCAGGATTGGAGAGCGGCTTGCGGTATTGCACTGTCACCACGCCGTTGTCGATGCTCGCCAGGCGAACGTCTCCCCCACCCAGACTCCCCTGCAACTCAGCCAGTGCCTTCTCTATTCTCTGCCTCACCATGCACCTCCTGGCTGCAGCTCGCCGCTACGTCAACCGGCGGTCGCTGAGCCCCGTTTCTCCATGCGTCAAAACCCCGGCCGCCTGATGCAGACTCCCAGGAAAGCACCAAGAGGGTTTCGTCGAAATGAAAGCAATCTCTCAAGTCTGTGGCAGCGGGCGTGCCATCCCAGGGGCAGAAGTAACGCACTTTGCCAGGTGTGCGGGTACCCGCCGAGCTCTCTACTCACCATCCGTTCCAACTCCCAGATGGTGAAGAACCTGGCCTGGTTGTAAATGCTTTGTCGAAATCTCCCCTTAAGCCGACGAGTTATCCCCAGCAGCGAAGCTTTGTTCAACACCCCGAGGTAGACCTCTTCCCTGGCTACCCTGGCTGCTTCACTCAAGGCTGCCGCCGGGTCTGGGCTGAACTCCAGCACCGTTATGAGAGCTACGATATCAAAAGACCGGTCTTTGAAGCCCAGACTCTCAGCCCGCCCCAGAGAAACGTTGGCCTCAAGCCCGAGCTTGCTCGACGCTATCCCCAGCATGGGCTCAGAGGCATCGACGCCGGTTGCCTGTAGACCTATTTGCCTGAAGAACTCCAGGTTATGCCCTGTGCCACAGCCAACGTCAAGAAGAGTCTGTCCTCTTACGGGATGGGCCAGCCTCAGAAAGAGTTCCTTTTCCATGGCATCAGCGTACTTCCCTTTGGGGCTTCGGAACCATTCATCGTATTTTCCCGCTGTCTCAGCGTCAAAAGCCATCCGGCGCCTTCCTACCAGCCTTGGAACCAGTTCCGACGGTACTTCCTGAAGTACTCATCATAGGGATAGGTCCTATCGACGTCCTCCTCACGAAAAGCGTACTTGTACTCGCGGCAATACCTGAGCAGCAGTTCATACGCCTGGTTCAATCTCCTCATCATCTCCTCACATTGAGGCTTCTCATCGTCTTTGCATCTGTCAGGATGATACTGACGAGCCCGTTCCCGGAAATGCTGTTTTATTTCTTTGAGAGTGGCAGCCTCTCCCAGACCCAGCAACTGTCTCGCCTGGTCTATTTCTTCAAAATCGGGCATGTCTCAGCCTTCACATCCTACCAAGCCACCGCGCGTCTTGCAGGTCAATCACCAGGGCCTTGGAGCCACCGGTCATGACAGACGGCAAGCCGCCCGGCGTTGAGAGGGTATTGTATCACCATCAGGCCACCGTGACTACCCCCAGGGGGTAGACCTTGACACTGCACCACAAAGGTCAGCACGTAAGTGTGTCCGCGACCACCCGATTTGCTCGTGCTGCCCGCCCGCTGTCCGGCAGCTCCGCCTCTGCGCACTGCCTGTCCCTTTGTTGACTTCCGCCCGAATCTGGCTGTATTCTTGGGCGAAGTCCGATGAGCATCATGGTGTCCCAAAACCAGGGCCAGCCCCCGGACGATCTTCCTCCAGACCAACTGGGCTTGCCTCCGCCCACTGACATCGCTATCAAGGCCGACGCGTCTGCTAGAAAAGCTGGCAAGCACCTCATAGTGCTTTCCGTGCTGGCAGTCATCGGACTGGCAGCACTGGCCGTGATCTTCAGAGAAGAACTGGAGGACTTCGAAGAGTACGGCTACCTCGGCGCTTTTTTCATCAGCATCCTGTCGGGCGGCACCATCATAGTCTACGTCCCCGGCGTGCCGGTGGTATTCACTCTGGGCGGACTGGTCTCCCTGCCCTTCCTGGTAGGCATCGCTGCCGGCCTGGGCGAGGGACTGGGGGCCTTCACCTTCTATGTGGCCGGCCGGGGTGGGCACTCCCTCCTGACCGAGAAGCAGCGAAGTAACAAGGTGTACAGGACGGTGGAGGGCTGGATGACGAGACACGGGCTTCTGACGCTGTTTCTTGCCTCTGCAATATACAACCCCGTTTTCTCCGCAATTGCGGCCACAGCCGGGGCCACACGCTATTCGCTGTGGAAGTTCTATCTCTCCTGTGCAGCGGGCAAGATCGTGAAAGGGACGTACACTGCTTATCTGGGGGCGTGGGGGCTGGCCTACATCCTGGAGTGGTTCCACATATCGCTGGACTAGGCACGCCCTGGGAACACTGCATGGACATAGAGAGCCATCTGTGGGTATTTCTCATCTCCGCCGCTCCAATTGTAGAGCTGCGACTGGCCATACCCCTGGCCATAAACGAATACGACCTGCCCTGGCCTTCCGCTGTTTTGGCGGCGCTGGCCGGCAACCTGATAGTCGTGCCCTTTCTCCTGCTGTTCCTGGAGCGAGCCACGGAGGTTGCCCGCAGGGTCGGTCTGTTCGCTACGATCATCGACCAGGTATTCGAGCGCACCAGGAGGAGGGGAGCAATCGTAGAAAAGTATGAGCGGATCGGGCTGATGCTGTTTGTGGCCATCCCGCTGCCCGGGACCGGAGCCTGGACAGGTTCGCTGGCAGCGCTGCTCTTCGGCGTGCCGTTCAGGCAGGCCCTTGTGTCTATCGTCTGTGGGGTGCTGATAGCGGCGGTGATTGTGACGGTGCTGTCGCTTCTGGGATGGGCCGGGGCAGCCATAGCGGGGGCCGCGCTCGTCACCTTGGCTGCCCTGGGGCTGTGGAGAATCTGAGTCATGTCGCCGCTGACTTTCCCCAAAGCGACAATTGGCGTTCCAACGCCCAATCACCGGTCTGGGGCCTTTAACCCACCTTGCCGTTTAAGATATACTAATGGTGGAGCCGTTGTCCCTGTAGCTCAATAGGATAGAGCAACTGCCTTCTAAGCAGTAGGTTCCGAGTTCGAGTCTCGGCAGGGACGCCAGTTGGCCTAAGTCGCTTCACTGCTGCGCCCCCCGGATAGACAATCCCACGCCCTCTA
>QMOF01000130.1 GCA_003650185.1 Chloroflexota bacterium
GTCACTTGCCGTCTACCCCTAGCCTACGGTAGACTACCCGAGTGTGCCCTCATCGTCTAGAGGCCTAGGACATCGGCCTTTCAAGCCGAAGATCAGGGGTTCGAATCCCCTTGAGGGCATTTGGCTCTTTGGGCATAGCTTGTACCGTGCAGCGCTGCTATGCTAGCATAGCAGCGGCGGACGGTAGGTGGATTTCCATACCAAAGTCCTACATGGAAGAGAAGGTTGTCTACTTCGAAGCGCCGGGCGAGGGCAATACCGCCGAGGTGCTAAGGCTCGCCAGGGAAAGGGCACAGGCCAGGAGCATTACCAAGGTCGTGCTGGCATCCACTCGGGGAGAGACAGCCAGGATCGCTGCCGACGCCTTTGCCGACACGGCCATCCGGCTGGTGGTGGTGCCGCACCAGTTTGGCTTTGGTGACGTGCAGAGGTTCCCTGAGCAACTGGCCACGGAACTCGAACAGAAAGGCCACCGCGTTCACTTCGGCACCATGCTGTTTCATACCGAGGAACTCTACGGCACCAGGGCGCCCCGGGCCCTGGCCAACATCCTGCGGGTATTCGGTCAGGGAATGAAGGTCTGTGTGGAGATCCTGTTGATGGCCTGCGACGGCGGCGCTGTGGTCCCTGGTGAGAAGGTCGTTGCGGTGGCCGGCACCGCCAGCGGCGCGGACACAGCCGTGGTGGCCACATGCGCCCCGAGCACGAGATTGGCACAGCTGCGTATCCACGAGATCGTGTGCAAGCCACTGCTAGACGGATGAAGCACAACACCTGGCCGGAGAGCTATCTTGACCGAGAGCCCGGCACCTGGGTATCCCAATGTGAACCAAAGGCAGCGCTTGCGGGCACCGCGCCAGCGGCCGGGCCTCCTTGTGGGGGTTAGCACCAAGTCTGAGGTAAGGGTTTTTCCCCTTGACACCATCGAAAAATATGAGATAGACTGTGACTGGAGCCGACTTCCCTCGCCTTTGGTCTAGCTTCTCCTAAGGTACGGAGTGACGAAGTACGTATTCATTACCGGCGGCGTGGTCAGTTCGGTAGGGAAGGGCATCACCGCCGCCTCCATTGGCCGGATAGTCAAGAGCCGGGGTATATCTGTTACTATCCAGAAGCTGGATCCCTATCTCAACGTTGACCCGGGAACCATGTCGCCGTACCAGCACGGGGAGGTTTTCGTCACCCAGGACGGTGCCGAGACCGACCTCGATCTGGGGCATTACGAGCGGTTCATAGACATCGAGCTTACGGCTGAGTCCAGTGTGACCACCGGGCAGGTGTATAGTTCGGTGATCGCTAAGGAAAGGCGAGGCGATTTTCTCGGTGGCACCATCCAGGTGGTGCCCCACGTTACCAATGAAATAAAGAAGCGCATCCGACAGGTGGGTGAGACAAGCGGAGCCTCGGTCGTAATCGTGGAGGTTGGCGGCACAGTGGGCGATATCGAGGGCCTCCCATTCCTGGAAGCAATTCGCCAGATGCGAAGCGAGGAGGGACGGGACAACGTCCTCTACGTTCATGTGACGCTGATCCCTTACATCTCTTCCACGGGCGAGCTGAAAACCAAGCCCACGCAGCACAGTGTGAATGAGCTCCGCCGTATCGGCATCCAACCGGACATCATCGTGTGTCGCAGCGACTACGCTATTTCCGAGCCCATCAAGGAGAAGGTATCCCTGTTCTGTAGTGTGGACAGGAGGGCCGTGATACCGCTGCTCACCGTGCCCACCATCTACGAGGTGCCTCTTGTTCTTGAGGAAGCCGGCCTGGGGGACCTGATGACCGAGATGCTGAGGCTGCCCGCTTCGCGGCCTGACCTGGACGACTGGCGCTCGATGGTTGAGAGAATGAAAACGCCCAAAGAGCCAGTGACCATTGGGCTGGTGGGCAAGTATGTGGAGCTGCGGGATGCCTATATTTCCGTCCGGGAGGCGCTGTGCCACGCAGCGACTTACCTGGACCGACAGGTCAGCATACAGTGGGTCAACTCGGAGGAAATTGAAGGGGACGAAGGTAAGGTGGACAGCGTCCTTCGGTCTGTGCAGGGTATTGTCGTGCCCGGGGGATTCGGATACCGGGGCATCGAGGGCATGACCCAGGCAGCCAGATACGCTCGCGAGCACAAGATACCTTACCTGGGCTTGTGCCTGGGACTGCACATAATGGTAGTTGAGCACGCTCGCTATGCTCTTGGTTCCAACGAGCCCAATTCCACCGAGTTCCGCCCGGATACGCCCTATCCTGTCATCAGCCTCATGCCTGATCAGTGCGGGGTGCAGGATAAGGGAGGCACCATGAGGTTGGGCACTTACCTTTGCCATCTGGTGGAAGGCACGCGGGCAGCCGCTGCCTACGGAGAGTCCGTGGTCCGGGAGCGCCATCGACATCGCTTTGAATTCAACAACGAATTTCGTTATACTTTAGAAAAGAAAGGGCTGATCGCCAGCGGCCTGTCAGAGGACGGCAGGCTGGTCGAAATAGTCGAGTTAGTGGACCATCCTTGGATGGTCGCAACGCAGTTTCATCCTGAATTCAGGTCACGTCCCAATCTTCCCCATCCGCTTTTCCGTGAGTTCGTCAGGGCAGCGACGAAGACGCTGCGGGAGGGAGACCAGCATCCCTTACCGCTGCATCAGGAGATGAAAGGCGTACACAAATGAGGCTTTTCCTGGATACGGCCGATGTGGGCCAGATACGTGAGGGAGTTAAACTGGGTGTGATAAGCGGTGTGACGACCAACCCTTCCCTGCTTTACCAGGCAGGGCGTGCCGATTATAAAGCAGCTATCATGGAGATATGTTCGATAGTCAATGGCCCCGTCTCGGCAGAGGTGCTTTCTCAGGAAGCCCAGTCGATGGTTGACGAGGCCAGGGAGATCTCGTCCTGGTCACCCCACGTGGTGATCAAGATTCCGTGCACTGCTTCAGGCCTGGAAGCCATTTCTACTCTGTCCAAGGAGAACATCAAGACCAATATGACACTGTGTTTCTCGCCCAACCAGGCCCTGTTAGGTGCGCTGGCTGGCGCCACCTATGTCAGTCCGTTTGTAGGAAGGCTGGACGATGTAGGGCAGGACGGAATGGGGCTGGTAGCTGAAATTGTGGACTTGCTCGACAATTACACCCTGCCGACCCAGGTAATTGCGGCCAGTATCCGTCACCCGATGCATTGTGTGGTCGCCGCCAAGCTCGGGGCCCATATTGCCACTATCCCTTACAATGTTCTAATCCAGATGATTAAGCATCCTTTGACGACCGTTGGCATTGCCCGTTTCCAGGAAGACTGGCAACGGCTCTCCGGCCAAGGCCGAGGAGACAAGAGATGAATTTCGCCGAACTGGAAACAATGAAACGAGAAGACCTGCTGGAGATGGCCAAAGACTGGGGAGTGTCCGGCTGCAGTATGTTAAAGAAGCACGAGCTTATCCTTTCCCTGCTTCAGGCGCACGCAGCGAAGGAGGGGAACCTGCTTGTCAGTGGCACGCTGGAGATCACCCCTGATGGTTACGGCTTCATCCGACGGGATAGCTTGTTGCCCACCCCAGGCGATATCTACGTCTCTCAGTCACAGATCCGCCGCTTCGGCCTGCGCACGGGTGACACCATTACGGGCCAAGCCAGACCACCTAAGGAAGGAGAGCGGTACCAGAGCCTGCTGAGGGTGGAACTGGTCAATGACATGGAGCCGGAATCGGCAAAGGAGCGGATCCAGTTCGACTACCTGACGCCGGTCTTCCCCAACAAGCTGTTCAACCTGGAGACAACTCCCAACAACCTTTCTACCCGGCTCATCAATCTGGTTGCTCCGATCGGCAGAGGACAGCGAGGCCTTATCGTCTCGCCACCCAAAGCCGGGAAGACGATGCTGCTCAAGCAGATCGCCAACGCCATCAGCACCAACTACGAAGATGTCCATATCATGGTGTGCCTCATCGGGGAGCGGCCTGAGGAGGTTACCGATATGAAGCGCTCGGTGAGGGGCGAGGTGATCAGCGCCACCTTCGACGAGCTGGTGGAGCACCAGACCCGGGTGGCCGAACTGGCCCTGGAGCGTGCCAAGCGCCTCGTGGAGGCAAAGAATGATGTGGTCATCCTTCTCGACGGGATTACACGGTTGACGAGGGCTTACAACCTGGCGGCACCTTCCAGCGGCAGGACTCTATCCGGTGGCATCGATCCGGTAGCTCTGTATCAGCCGAAGCATTTCTTCGGTGCAGCCAGGAACGTCGAAGAAGGGGGGAGCCTCACTATCCTGGCCACCTGCCTCATCGACACAGGCAGCCGTATGGATGACGTGATCTACGAGGAGTTCAAGGGTACCGGCAACATGGAGCTACACCTTGACCGTCGACTGGCTGAGCGGCGTATCTTCCCTGCCATCGACATTCAACGGAGCAGCACCAGACGCGAGGAGTTGCTGGTCGACGAGGCTACTCTGAAACAGATGTGGCTGCTGAGACGCATGATAGCCATGATATCCAACGGCTCAGCCAACCCTACAGAAGCTACCCAGGCCGTGCTTGAGCGCCTAGCCAAGACTCGAAGCAACGCAGAGTTCCTGGCCACGCTCAACAAGGAAATCTAAGGGTCAGACCTGCCCCCGGCCAGGCTCCACAAGCGGCACCCCGCGTTTGCACAGAGGGCATTCATCGGGCTGGTAGCTCGGTGTAGAAGCCCGGTGGCAACTGAAAAGGGGACCTCCCACCTCTACTGCGCCATGGGAGCGGTCCACCAGCACTGCCACCCCTACCACGTGTCCACCCCTCTTCCTCACCTCGTCTACCACGCTTCTGACTGAACCCCCGGTGGTGAGCACGTCGTCTACAACGAGTGTCCTTTCGTCTGGCACAATATCGAGACCGCGACGAAAGACCCGGGCTCCGCCCTCCCTCTCGGCATAGATGCTGCGCACGCCAAGCTGCCTGGCGACTTCATAGGCCAGGATCACACCGCCCGTGGTCGGCCCAGCCACCAGCTCAATGGCCTCATCTCGAAAGCGGTCGGCAATTAATCGGCAGAGGCGCTCCGTGTACTCTGGGTACTGTAGCACCCGAAACTTCTCCCAGTAGATGGAAGAGTGCAGGCCCGAGGAAAGCAGGAAGTGCCCTTCCAGGATGGCACCCGTAACCCTGAAGATGTCTTCCGCTTCTATGGTAACTGCGCTCCTGGAGACCTCATGCGCCTAAGCAGAGGTGACCTGGGCCATCTCCGCCGAATAGCTGGGCGATAGCCCCCAGTCTGACGGCGGCCAGTAGCTGATCCAGACCCTGCCCACTATGTAGTCTTCCGGCACTGTGCCAAAAGTGTGCGAACCGATGCTGTTGCTACGGTTGTCGCCCAGAACAAAGTATTCCCCCTCAGGGACCGTCGTCGAGTAACTCTGCAAGTTTGGTATGCTGGCCCACTGTGGCACCTCTTGCAGTTCGGCTCCGTTTATGTAGACGCGACCTTGCCGGATATCCACCCTCTCACCGGGAAGGCCAATCACCCGTTTTATGTACAGCTCATCATAGTACTGGGGGTTGTGGAACACCACCACATCACCCCTCGAAGGTGAGTGAAACCGGTAGGTCAGCTTGTCCACTATCAGGTACTGGCCGTCGTCGAAGCTGGGTTCCATGCTCCCCCCGTCCACTCTGAAGCTCTGCACGGACATCTGTACCCCCACAAACACGACCACCATCACCAGTACCATCCAGAATATCCCACGTGCTCTGCTGCTCATCTTTTACTCGTACCTGCTGTGCACGATTATAGTCCATTATACCCTGTTGTTCTAGCTCGGCTTCTGAGATAAGATAACGCCAGACCAGGGCGACTGCCCGCCACCCAACGATCCCGGCCTTGAATGACAGAAACTGGACGACTCGGAGCTTATCCAGCGCAGTAAGGAGGGCGACCTCGACAGCTTTAACCGGCTGGTGGAGACCTATCAGGCCCAGGTCTACAACCTCGCTCTCCGCATGTTGAGCGATCGCCAAGCGGCAGAAGACGCCTCTCAGGATACCTTTCTGTCTGCGTGGTCGGGTATCCGCAAGTTCAGGGAGGGCAGTTTCAAGGCGTGGTTGCTCAGCATCACTGCCAACACCTGCCGTGACCAGCTTCGCAAGCGAAAGCGCAATCCTACCAGTTCTCTGGAGGAGTTGTCCTGCGAGGTCGAGGAGAGGCGGTCATCCGCTGAGTCGCCTGAGGACTATACGCTGCGCCGCGAACTGGCCGACCAGATTCAGAGGGCTTTGGCTGCTCTGCCGCCGGACCAGCGCCTAGCAGTGATCCTGAGAGATGTACAGGGACTAAGCTACGATGAAGTGGCACAGGCCATGCGCTGCTCCCTGGGAACTGTACGGTCAAGGTTGAGCCGCGGCAGGAGCCGACTGCGCGACCACCTGACACAGTCGGGAACCTTTTCACTGTAGGTTTCGTCTTAGCTAAAGAAGGTGGAAAGATGTGGAGACCTTTGGCGTGGATAACCGGCAGGACAAGATGTGGCCGAGCGCGGAGCAGGCTCTCTGCTTATATGGATGGCAGGCTGTCACGCGGCCAGCAGGAACAGATGGAACGGCACCTGGGGGCGTGCCCGGCATGTCGGGCAGAACTCGAC
>QMOF01000131.1 GCA_003650185.1 Chloroflexota bacterium
CCCTCTTGAAAAAATGGACAGACTGGTGTATCATATTTGCTCAACTGGAGCATACACTTTCTGGTCAATCAGGTATATTCAGGCGCACATCCTGCTGTAGCTTCTCTTCCCGCTTCGTCGCTAATCTCGCCTGGGAGTCTATAGCAGGGGTGTCGATTCTGGGGGGTTATTTGAAGGCGCTGATAGGTCACGACGATCCCGCTACTGCGGATGTTATCTCCCTCGCATTCAGGATGGGTTGGCCCCGGGCGGTTCTCATCTCGGCGCATCGCGGCGCCAGTCTGGTCGACATGGTGAAAAGGGAGGACCCCAACATCGTCCTCATCGGGTTGGATTTCCCAGACATGGAAGGCTTCGACGTAATAGCCGAGATTCGCGCCTTCTCTGATGTGGCATTGGTTGTTATCACCGACCGAGGCGAGGAGATGGACCGGGTGAGAGGCCTGGAAGTGGGGGCTGACGACTACATTGTCAGGCCCGTGGGACCGCTGGAGCTGCTAGCCCGGCTTCGGGCTGTGCTGCGCCGCACCGACGCCCACCACTTGGCCCCTCCCGTCCTCAACCAGGGCGGGGTTTTCATCAACCCGAGGGCGCAGCAGGTGAAGCTGCACGGCAAGGAGATCAAGCTGACCCCGACCGAGTATAAGCTGCTCTGCGAGCTGGTAAGTAACTCCGGCGAGACCGTCTCCCAGCAGGCCCTCATAGAGAAGGTCTGGGGAGAGGAGTACCTGGACACGCCCAAGATCCTGAAGGTACACATCCACCGTCTCCGCCGCAAACTGGGGGATAACCCTGATAACCCGCAGATGATCGTCACTGTTTCCAGAAGGGGCTACAGGTTCGAGCTGGGATCTGCCCAGGCCGGCGCTGAGCAGGTGGGAATGCCCACCTAGGCAGGCGCGCCGCGTCGCGCCCCATGAAAAGCAGCACGTCCTTTTCCACCCCCAAGCCACCTCATGAGGCCCGCGCACTAGCCTCGACCGACACCATCTCGTCACCCTTCTGAGCCATGTCGTTTCACCCGACAATCACCCTGATGGAGGATAGCCGTCACCTCCAGGCCTCTTTACATTGTGTAACACGTGTAACGCCGGGCGGCCATCTGGAAACGCTCCCCGTAACCGGCGTTAACAACAGGGACGGACCGCCGAGCGGAGCACTGTGGCCGGACCGCTGTTCCCCGCGTCACGGTCCCTGTGCATCCCGCGGCGCGCAGTGCGTCGCGCTAGGGAGTGATAGAAGAATGAGAGTAGTGTTTATCGTGAACAATGCCGATATTCACCGGGTGGTGTCGCAGGCTCTCCAGTCGGGCTGGCCTGAGGCTCAGGTGGCTTCCATCACCCAGGGAACCCAGGCAGTAGACATGGTGCGAAGGATGCTACCTGACATCGTGCTGATGGACGTCTCGTTCCCCGACGTGGACGGTTTCGAAGTGCTGTCCAGGATACGGGAGGTCACCAGCACACCTGTCATCGTCGTCACCGCCAAGGATGCCGAGGTAGACCGTATCAGGGGCCTGGAGCTCGGGGCGGACGACTATGTGGTCGCCCCTGTTAGCCCCCTGGAGCTCGTGGCACGCATCCGGGCGGTGCTCCGCCGCTGCAAGCCGAGAAAGCCTGCCATCGCCGGTACCGTTGAGAACGGCGGGTTGATGATCGACTTCAAATCTGAGCAGGTGAAGCTCAATGGAGCCGAGGTGACGTTGACCCCCATCGAGTTTCGGCTGCTGCAAGAGTTGGCCAGCAGCACCGGCCAGACAGTGTCCCAGGAATCGCTCCTGGCCAGGGTCTGGGGGGAGGAGTACCTCGATACCCCCAACCTGCTGAAAGTGCACATCTACCGCCTGAGGCGCAAGCTGGGCGACCATGCCGACAACCCGCGCATCATCGCCACCGTGCCCAGGCGAGGCTACCAACTCATAGCTTCGGCCAAGACTGTGTCACCAGGGACACCCCCGCCGTCCCCACCCACCCCCGGGGATGCCAGATGAGGGTGCTGACCGTAATCAACGATCCCCAGATCGAGAAGGCAGTAATCCTCTGCTTCCAGCTTTACTTCCCCGAGGCTGCTCTCGTCTCCGCGGCCGAAGGAGCCAGGGCTATTGAAGCGCTGGTGATGCAGTCCCCCGACGTAGTGGTGCTCGACCTGGTGCCGCCGGATATGGACGGCTTCGACCTGCTGTCGCGGCTGCGCGCCCTCTCCGATGTGCCCGTCATCGTAGTTACTCCCAGGGGAGAGGAGCTGGAGCGGGTGCGGGGCCTTGAGTTGGGAGCTGACGACTACATCTACGAGCCGTTCAGCAGCGCCGAGCTGGTGGCCCGCATCCGGGCGGTGCTGCGCCGCACCGTGCTCCGGACGGGACACCCCTCTCCGCCCACCACCGTCCCCCAGCTTGCCCTCGACCGTGACCGCGGCTTCACGGTGCGCGGGCAGCAGGTACCCCTTAGCCCGGTGGAGCACAGGCTACTCCGTCGGCTGGCCAGAAGCGCCGGGCAGGTGGTCTCTCATAGCCAGCTCATGGCGGACCTGTGGGGGGAGGATTATCTAGGGAGCTCATCCCGGCTCAGGGTGCACATCCATCGGCTGAGGCTGAAGCTGGGCGACTCCCTGCACAATCCCCGGCTCATCATCACCGTGCCCGGGCAAGGTTACAGGCTCAACCTGCCCGGCGGTTGAAGCTGGTGCACGCATGGCCCATCCCAACCCCGCGCGGGCGGATGCCCCTGGTATAGGGGCAGGTTCTGGCGAACGTCGGTTCCCTGACGTGACACCGTGCCGAGACGGCCGTCCGGCCTACGGGGGCGGGCCGCGTCGGGTGGGGGCGCCCCGTTTTGAGGTAGTGTTTATGTGACCAGCGCGGAGTCGATAGATGGGGGGACTTACTACAGGGAATCGGTCTGGCGATGGGGCTAGCCCACTGCAATCTACCACCACCCTACCGCGAGCGTTGAGTCGGCCGCCACAGGCGGCCTCACAATGACACGGAAGAGTCACAAATGGCCTCTCGATGCGAAGCGCCGATGTCGAGACTGGCCCCCTAAGACAAGACCTTGCTGTTCCTGGTACAATTGTTCGTAGGGGGCGAGAAAGGGGTAAAATGCTGATTAATGTCGCTCAGCTACTGAAAGAAGGCACGGGGGCAACTCGGAGCTTTGGGCTCAGTGAGACTATAGGCCTTGACAATGGGACCCAGTGCAAGATCGAAGGCAAGGTGGAGCTCCTCCGTACCCGCAGGGGCATCCTGGTACGAGGTGACGTCACTGGCACAGCCTCGCTGGCGTGCAGCCGCTGTTTATGCTTCTTTGAGCAGCCGCTGTCGTTCGCCCTGGAGGAGGAGTATCTGCCTTTGGCAGACGTCAACACCGGTGCGCACCTGGACGTTGACGAAGACGCGGGTGGTTTTGTAACAGACGAGCACCATACACTGGACCTGAGTGAGGCTGCTCGCCAGTACTTATTGCTGGCCCTGCCGATGAAACCGGTGTGTGGACCGGACTGTGCCGGACTCTGCCCTGAGTGCGGGGCCAACCTGAACCAGGTCTCCTGTAGTTGCGCGGCGTCTCACGGCAGCCAGCCGGAGAGTGAGCTGGTAAGACTGAATCAGTCCGATAGAAAGTTGAGGTGACCAATTGGGAGGAGAGCCTAAGAGAAGATATGCGAAGGCGCGTCAGGGGAAGAGGCGAAGCCACCATGCCCTGGCGCTGCCCCCGGTGGAGCTTTGCCCTCGATGCCACCAGACGAAGCTTTGCCACCACGTTTGCCCTACATGTGGTACCTATGGTGGCGAGCAGATCATCGAGGTGAAGGGCAAAAAGAAGAAGTAGGAAAGGGGTGACTGCCGCGTTTGCTGGGAACCCCCGTTTGTGATTTCCTCGGGATACGGTGTCCGATTATTCAGGGAGGCATGGCATACCTGGCCGGCCCGGAGCTGGTGGCTGCGGTATCTAACGCAGGCGCCTTGGGCACTCTCGGGGCCGGGTATCTGCCGCCCGACTGGGTAGAGGAGCTGATCAGCCGCACCCGGGCCCTTACCGACAGGCCCTTCGCTGTGAACATCATGCCCCATTCACCTCACATAGAGGCAGTGCTGGAGGTAGTCATCGAGGAGAAAGCGCCAGTGGTGGCCCTGGGGGGAGGTGACCCCACCCAGTGCCTTCCAGTGTTGAAGGCGGGTCAGGTCAAGGTTATGCCCGTGGTGTCCAGCGTGGCCGCAGCTAGGCGGATGGAGCAACTGGGAGCGGACGCGGTCGTGGTCGAGGGAATGGAATCGGGGGGACACATTGGGGATGTCACCACAATGGCCCTGGTGCCGCAGGTGGTTGACGCCGTCCGAATACCGGTGATAGCGGCCGGTGGGATAGCCGACGGGAGAGGGCTGGTTGCTGCCCTGGCTCTCGGTGCCCAGGCGGTTCAGGTGGGGACCAGGTTCGTCTGCACCCGGGAGTGTGCTGCCCATCCACGGTTCAAAGAAAGGATGCTGGAAGCTGGCGGATGCGCTACCCGCGTGATTGGGCGATCGACGGGTCGGCCAGTGCGTTGTCTCGACACCGAACTGATACGGCAGATTCTGGAGATGGAGAAAGGCGGCCAGACCGTGGATCACTACTTCGGGGCCGGCAAGCTGCATACGGCCGCGGTCGAGGGCAACGTGGAGGACGGGTTTGTGATGGCGGGGCAGGCCGTGGGGCTGGTCCGGGAGATGATGACTGCCGAGGAGGTGGTTCAGCAAATGATGAACGAGGCAGAGATGACCATTAACGCGCTTACCCGGCGCCTGGCCAGTTGAGGTACGCGGTGGTTGGCGAAGGGAAGGTAGCAGCCTATGTGTTCCCGGGCCAGGGCTCCCAGTGGGTAGGCATGGGCCGGGAGCTATTCGAGAGCTCGCCTGAGGCCAGGGCGGTCTTCGAGGAAGCCGACTCCGTGCTTGGGTTCGCCCTTTCGCGACTTTGCTTCGAAGGTCCAGAGGACATGCTTCGGCAGACTGAGAACGCGCAGCCGGCAATACTGGTGACAAGCGTGGCACACCTGAGGGCGAACGCCCAACTCCGAGAGGCACGCCCCTCTTTTGTAGCCGGTCACAGCCTGGGTGAATACACCGCGCTGGTGGCCGCTCAGGTGCTGGACTTTGCTGACGCGCTTCGCCTTGCCCGGGAGCGGGGGCGTCTGATGCAGGAAGCAGGGCGCCAGAACCCCGGCGGCATGGTTGCCATCCTTGGCCTGGACGAGGCGCTGGTGGAGGAAGTGTGCCGGGCTACGGGGACATACGTGGCTAACCTCAATTGTCCGGGGCAGATAGTAGTCAGTGGGGGAAAGGAAAACGTGGCCCAGGCCGCGGAGTTGGCCAGGAGCAAGGGGGCCCGCAGCACTGTGCCTCTTCAAGTCAGTGGGGCCTTCCATACCCCGCTAATGCAGCCTGCTGTCGAAGGCATGGCCCGTGCTGTCTCCGAGCTCTCCTTTGCTGACCCCGTCATCCCCATCGTAGCCAACACCACGGCCCGGCCGATAGAGAGTGGTGAGGCAGTAAAGGCTGAACTGCTGGATCAGCTATGCCATTGCATTCAGTGGCACAAGAGTGTAGAGTACATGGTCAACGAAGGGGTATCCACCTTTACCGAGGTGGGCCCGGGCCAGGTGCTTACTGGCCTGATCAAGCGGATCAGCAGGGAAGTGGAACTGGTGAACACAGAAAGCAAGAGGATTGCCAGGAGCTGATAGCAGCCCGGTGGTCCTGCTCCCTCTAGCGCCCGGCATGTCTCCGTGCCGGGGATCGGATTCCATGTTGAGAGGTGTGGGTACCGAGCGTCCATTCGATGGCTCGCGTTCTGCCTGTCCCTGTTGACTGAGGGACAGACAAGAGTAAGGCTACGTCCAGGTGGTGTAGAGAGTTTGTACCTGCTGGTGCAGGAAATGTGGAGAGGGGAACGATCCACCGACGGTACGACCGATGCCGTCTGCCGTAATTGCGGCAGGCGCTCTTCCCTCATCAGCCGGCACCTGGGGTTGTGCGCAGACTGCATCCGTGAGGAGTTCGACCGCGCTCTGCCCCAGATCCGGGAGGCCCACCATCGGTCGAGGCAGCCGTTTCACCTCCCCGGCCAACCGCCTCGCGACAGCGGGGGAGTGCCATGCCGGTTGTGCGCCAATGAATGCAGCGTCGCTGACGGCGGGGTCAGCTATTGTGGCCTCCGCACAGCCGAAGCTGGCAGATTCACAGGGGTGACGGCGGACAGGGCCAGCGTTAGCTGGTACTATGACCCTTTGCCCACCAACTGCGTAGCTGGCTGGGTCTGCCCCGGCGGCACCGGGGAGGGCTTCCCGAAGTACGCCTACACCGACGGCCCCGAGCGCGGCTACAAGAACCTGGCTGTCTTCTACCAGGCCTGTAGTTTCGACTGCCTCTTCTGCCAGAACTGGCACTATCGCCGCGCAGC
>QMOF01000132.1 GCA_003650185.1 Chloroflexota bacterium
CAGCCAGACCCACCCGCCCCCGGCTGCCCAAAGCCGGGGTGGGACTCCACCTTGGCGGTGCCAGCGCTACAGCGGTCTATGCTCCACATCAGGCCCGGCATGGCATGAAAGGGAATAGTAACGAAAAGGTCATGCGTCTTGTAGCCCCGGTACTTGCGGGAGGTGTAGTCCATGAGACTCACGTTGATCTCGCCCGTCACCAGTGGGTAAGCGATGACCATATGACACGTAGACCCGGCCATTTCCGCTCTGGGCGGCTTGCCGTCAGGGTACGTAGCCAGGGTGACAAGGCGGCAGGCCTGCTCTGGATTACACAGAAAGACCACCAGGTCGGGGCGCAGGTCGGCCTTCTCCAGCGGCGACAGGATAACGTGTTCCGCCAGGCCCACAGGCGGGTCCGACGTCAAGGCCATCGTCCTGTGCATCGTGGCGATAGAGCAGAACAGCTTCTCCCCCTCCACCAGGAACTTCTTCAGGACCTCTCCCGCCTTGCCGGAAGGGCGCGGCCCCAACCCCAGGTGCCACACCCCACCAGGGCAGGCGCAGGTCTCCCTGGTCAAGTCGATGACGGCTCCTGATCGAGCCTCTATCAGGGCCTGGCACACGGCATATCGGTCGGTCTCGGCCCCTGCTGGGGCAGGAGTCATCGAGTAGGTTATGGCTACAGGGCTGCCCTCCAGGACCAGCAGCTCTTTCAGCCTCGGCGAGTAGTCTTTCCAGTCCACAGTTACTCCTTCCGGTACGAGGCACCGCAGCGACCGGCGCCCGAGAGCCAGCTCTACTTCTTCCTAGGCTTCAGCCCCTTGGTCAGGGCAACACACCTGACGCCACCCTTGTCCATCGCCGCCACGCACCGGTTGCAGTGGTCGCAGTCTGAAGCCAGGACTTCGCCCCTCTGCATCTTGTTGACGATATCCGGGTCTCTAATAATGGCCCGGCCCACTTCCACGAACTCGAAGCCTTCGTTCATGGCAGTCTCCATGTTATCAACAGAGCAGACGCCCCCGATCAGGACTACCGGAATATTCACTGCCTGCCGGACCTTCCGGGCGTTCTCCAGGAGGAAAAGCTCCTCGAACTTGTACTCCTGGACCATGAACCGGCCGAAAAGGAGCAGGCCTATAATCTGGAGCGGATTGGTCTGGTTCCAGGCCATCATCCATGTGGGCACCCCACCGCGGAGCATCATCAGCGGCGTCTTGGCGGTGAAGCCGCAACTAGGGACGAGGGCGCTGGCCCCCTCGGCCTCGAAGCGTCTGGCCACCTCCACCGCATCGTCTACCTCCAGAGCACCCCTGATCCCGTCCGTGGTGTTCATCTTGACCAGGACGGGATAATCGGGGCCAACCGCCTCCCTGACGCGCCTTATTACCGAGGCGGGGAAACGCATTCGGTTCTCCAGCGGTCCGCCGTATTCGTCTTTCCTCTTATTTGTATACGGAGACAGGAACTGGCTCAGCAGGTAGCCATGCCCGGCGTGGACCTCGATAGCATCGAAGCCAGCTTCCATGGCCATAGTAGCCGCCTGGGCGAACTGCTCCCTGACGTTGGCCATGTCATGCTCGTTCATCACACGGGGGAACGACAGGCGGAAGAGACAGAACTTGCGCGAGGCGCCCAGCGGCGCGTGACCGATTGTCCGCCTGCTGGCGAAGTAGCCGCAATGTCCGAGCTGTATGGAGGCGGCTGCCCCCTCTGCGTGGACAGCGTCGGTCAGCCTCTTGAGGTCAGGGATGATCTCCTTGCGCATCCACATCTCATGCCCGTAAGCACGGCCATCCTGGGCCACCGAGCAGTAGGCCACGGTGGTCATGGCAGCGCCTCCGGCTGCCACCGCCCTGTGGTGCTCGATAAGCTCCTCGGAGACACACCCCTCCGGGCACATACCCTCGAAGCAGCCAGCCCTGATGATGCGATTGCGCAGCTCCAGCTTGCCGATCCTGCCCGGGCTGAAGACCTTGCCACCGGCTTTCTTTTCCACGACTTTGGCCACGCCTTCCGTCCTTTCCGGCCAGCGAAGACCGCTGGCCCATCGAAGAATGGAGAATGGGGTCCCCACCCCCCAAAACCGGCACCATTATACTTGCAACGTCAATACAGGACAACGAGACGATTGCCCCCTGGTTGGGGTTGATGCTAAAATACATTCCAGTCTGTGCAGGGCGGTCGGCCCTTCTTTGTTCGGGTCAGGCGCTCCTTCACCACGAGGTGTGCAGGCTCCTTGGAGCGGTGTCAGGGTGTTTCTCAGCAAGTCCTGGTGATTGAGTGGGGGTATGGAAACGCAGAGATGTAAGGGGAGCCGCGACCTTCTCCCTGAAGATATGGCGAAGTTCCGCCATATCGAGCACGTCTTCAGGTCTTCCTGCCTGGGATGGGGCTATGAGGAAATAAGGACCCCCACCCTGGAGTACCTCCACCTGTTTACCTCGGTGGGTACCCTCACTCCCGAGATGCTCAGCAGGGTCTACTCCTTCCTGGACTGGGACGGCTGGAGTGGGGAGAGGGTGGTGCTGAGGCCGGACGGCACAATTCCTGCTGCCAGGCTCTATATCGAGAACCTGGCCGGAGTCCGCCCCGCCAGGCTCTTCTACGTGGAGAACGTCTTTACCTTTGAAGAGACCGGCAGGGAGTCAAGGGAGCGCTGGCAATGTGGCGCCGAAATAGTGGGCAGTGCCAGACCGTTGGCCGACGTGGAGCTGATAGCGCTTGCCCTCGATGTCCTGGACAAGCTGGGTATCCAGGGTGTGCGGCTCCACCTGTCCCACGCCGGTGTCATCGCTTCGCTGCTGGCCAGGCTGGGCCTGACCTCAGCCGAACAGGCAGAAGCGTTCAACCGAATCCTGGCAGGCAACTCAGAGTCGCTCAGAGACCTGATCGGGGCCGCACCCCAGTTGAAGGATGCCGTGTCCTTGCTCTTCGAGGTCAAGGGAGAATCGGCCGGGTACCTACGCAACCTCCAGGCCCTGCTGGGAAGGCCATCCCCGGACCCCGATCTCGACGCCAGCATGAATGATTTCATTGCCATCGCCGACTCCCTGACGGGGCTACGACACGAGTACGAGATCGACATCGCTACCGGCAAGGGGTTTGAGTACTATACCGGCATCATCTTTCGCTTCTACCTCGATGGACGCGTCCTGGGTGGAGGCGGCCGATATGATGGCCTGGTCCCCCTTCTGGGTGGCGGCGCTGTCCCTGCCTCCGGGTTCGCCCTTCGTATCGACCGGCTCATGGAGCACATTGCAGCCTGGGAGGAAGTGAAGCCCAGCGTCCTGGTGCGAAGCGAGGTCGACGGCACCGCCGTGGTACCGCTCTGCTTTGAAGTGGCCGCTCTCCTCCGGAAAGCGGGACACGCCGTTGAGCTTGACCAGGGTTACACCGGCCCCACCGCTCACAGGTGGGTGGTCTCACTTCAGGGGACGGCAGCCAGCCCTCGCTTTGCCGTGGCGGACCGGGCCAGTGGGGCCACCGTCCAGGCCGACTCGCCGGCCCAGGTCGTGGAGGCAGTGGGCAAATGCAGCTAAAGCTGGCCCTTCCTAAAGGGCGGCTCATGGCTCCCACGGGTGAGTTGCTCCGAAGCGCGGGACTGGAGCTCACCGGTTACGATGAGCAGTCCCGCTCGTACCGGCCCCAGTGCCGCGACATGCCCGGTCTGTTCACCAAGGTATTCCATGAGAAAGACATCCCCATCCAGGTTGCCATCGGGAACTACGACCTGGGCATCTGTGGCCGAGAGTGGGTCGAGGAATTGCTGGCCAAGTATCCCAGCAGCGCTGTGGTCAAGGTACGCGACCTGGGGTATGGTAGGAGTGACCTGTATGTGGTGACCAGCAGGTCTGATGGACTGAGCACGCTAGACGTCCTCCGGACCAGGGCGGGCGCAGTAAGCATCGCCAGCGAGTACCCCAACCTGGCCGAGCAGTTCGCCCTGCGGCACCGGCTGAAGCGCTTCAAGGTCTTCCCTCTCTGGGGGAGTGCTGCGGCGTACCCGCCTGAGAACGCCGACCTGGCACTGGTGGCCCAGTCTCCTGATACTCCCCTGTATCCGTGGCTGGTCCCGCTCTCCCACGTCCTGCGTTCAAGCGCCTGCCTTGTTGCCCACCGCAATAGCTGGAGGTCCAGGGACCTGAGTTGCCTCCTGGCCCGCCTCTGCGCCGTGTCCAGTGTGACGGAATCAGACCACACTCCGGCCGGCAGGGCCGATGGGCCAGGTACACCTGCCGTCAGCCGGGCGGCCTGGGACTCCAGCGTGCGGCTGGCGTTACCCGACGGGCACCAGCGAGAACCTACCCTTGCCTGCTTGCGCAAGGCCGGAATACATATCCGGGACAACAGCGTGGACCCCGGGCGACCCGGCATCTCAGTGCCGGGGGTGAGCGTAAAGGTCATCCGGCCCCAGGACATGCCCCTCCAGGTGGCCAACGGGAACCTTGACCTGGCCATTACCGGTGATGACTGGTTGTACGATCACCTGTGCCGGTTTCCCACCAGCCCGGTGCGGAAGATACTGGGCCTGGGGTTTGGCCGGGTACGCGTGGTGGCTGTGGTGAGTGGGGAAATGCCGGTAGACAGCCCCCAGGACTTGCGGGACCTGCTGCGAAGCGGCCGGCTGGGCCGACTGAGGGTGGCCTCAGAGTACTGCAATATTGCCGACAAGTACGCCAGAGACAACCACCTCAGCCCGTACAGGCTGGTACCTACCTGGGGCGCCAGCGAGGCTTTCCTGCCCGAGGACGCCGACGTGCTGATAGAAAACACCCAGACCGGGCGTACCCTGGCCCAGCACGGGCTGAAGATTATCGATACCATCCTTGAGTCCACCGGATGTCTGATTGGCGGGACGACTGGCCCGGACACAGCTTCGGCGCGGGAGGTGGTGGACTCCCTCGTCCGGGCCCTTGAGCAGGGAATGGCAGAGGACTAGAGGTCAGGGGTCGACCAGATAATAATAGATACGGAAAGGAGACACTATGGCGTTTGAGACCATCATCCTGGAGAAGAAGGACGGCATCGCCACGCTTACGCTGAACCGGCCCGACTTCATGAATGCTGTGAGCGAGCAGATGGCCAACGAGCTCGTTGAGGCCATGAGCGACGTGGCTGAAGACGACAGCGTCAGGGTGCTGCTGATCAAGGGGGCTGGGCGGGCCTTTTGCGCCGGCGGCGACCTGAACTATGACAAGGTGAGAACAGGGGAGATGGCGGTCGAGGACCTGAAGGTGTGGCCGGAGATCGAGAAGCAGGTCAAGAGAGGGAAGATACCGCCCAAGCCACAGAGGAACGTAATCCTGGGCTTGCAGAACCTGGATAAGCCGACCGTCGCCGTTATAAATGGCTTTGCAGCGGGGCTGGGCATGGACATTGCCCTGGCCTGCGACATGCGGCTGGGCTCGGCCAAGGCCCGGTTCACCATCGGCTATACCACCGCCGGGATCGCCCCGGACAGCGGCGGCACCTGGCTGCTGCCGCGCGTTGTCGGCTTGCCCAAGGCACTGGAGCTCATCTTCACCGGCGATACCTGCGACGCGGAGGAAGCATATCGGGTAGGGCTGCTCAACAAGGTGGTACCCCCTGAGCAACTGGACGAGGAGGCCCAGAAGCTAGGCCAGAAGATAGCAGCCGGTTCCCCCATTGCCTTCCGATTGTCCAAGCTGATGGTGTACAAGGGCCTGAACATGGACCTTGACACGGCCCTGGTCCTGGCCATGGCATGCGTCACCATCTGCACCCAGTCCCAGGACTACAAGGAAGCCATCAAGTCCTTTGCCAACAAGCAGTTCCCGGTATTCAAAGACAGATAGCAGGGTGAGGGGCAATGCCTCCGCCATCAGTGATCGCCATCGATGGCCCAGGGGCGTCGGGAAAGACCACCGTCGGCCGCATTCTGGCGCGGAAGCTCGGTTACCGTTTCATCGACACAGGGGAGATGTACCGGGCGCTGACCTGGCTGGCCCTGAAGGAAGGCATCGACCTCAGCGACGAAGGCAGGTTGGCCAGGCTGGCTGCCGGCACCACGATAGAGATTGCCTGCCACGACGGAACGGGCTATAATCCCGTTCTCGTCGATGGTGTTGACGTTACCAGCGCAATCCGTAGCTCCCAGGTGGAGGCCGCGGTGTCTGCCGTGTCCCGGGTGCCGCGGGTAAGGCAGGCCCTGGTGGCCCAGCAGCGCGCCCTGGCAGAGCCGGGCAGGGTGATAGTAGCCGGGCGCGACATCGGAACGGTGGTACTGCCTCAGGCCGATCTCAAAGTCTTTCTCCTGGCCTCCGCAGAAGAAAGGGCCCGCCGCCGGTACGAAGAGCAAACGGGCGGCAAGCGCCAGGACTACGGCGCCATCCTGGCTGGCCTCAGGCGGCGCGACCAGATCGACAGTCAGCGTAGCCTTTCTCCTTTGCGGCCTGCCGAAGATGCCAGGG
>QMOF01000133.1 GCA_003650185.1 Chloroflexota bacterium
CTCCAGGGCCTTGACCAGACCCTCCCTGTCCCTTGTTCGAACGGTGTAGTGGGAGTAGGTGGCGCCTTCCGCTATCGGCGGCAAGACGAGATCTTCCACACCCGCTAGTCTCTGGTCGTAGAGTCCGGCGATCTCCTTCCGTCTCTTCACAATTTCATCCAGCTTTCGCAGTTGAGCAAGTCCCACCCTCGCCTGAACCCCGGAGTACGACTCCAGGTAGTCTTTGGGCATGCCCGTATCCGACAAACTCCAATTCCGCGTTCGGCTCCTCACCCTCCCAGACCGCTTCCAGACGGCGTAAACAAGACCGTAGACGGCCTCCTTAAAGATCACCTCAGAGGCAGCCAACATTATGGCCTTTTTCAGCCGCGTCCCGAGAGAGGTTCGCGTGAACCTGGTCTCCCTGTGACTTCTCAGACTCTCGTAGATGTGCTCATGGTTGGTGGTGACGATACCTCCGTCGAAAGTGGTGAGTTGCTTCCCCAGATTCAGACTATAGAAGGCGGCGTCACTGTAACTGCCCACGTCCCTGGACAATACGGCCAAACAAGCATCTTCAAAAACGAGCACATGGTCATCGCCGACCGCATCGCGAAGCTGTTTCACGTCCAGAGGATAGCCGTACATGTGAGCTGGCACGATAGCCCGCGTCTGGCCGGACATCGCCGAAGGAACGATGCCGATGTCCATGTTATAGTTATCAAGGCGGATATCAACAAACCTGGGAATGTTGCCGGAGGCAAGTATGGCATTTGGCACAACAATACATGTGTAGGCGGGGATAAGCACCTCCGCGCCCCGGATACCTTGGGACTCGAGAAGCGCCAGAAGACCAGACCTGCCGTACGGAAATGCCAGAGCATACTTGCTGCCCACGGCTGCCGCGAAGGCCTGTTCAAACCTCTCAACCACGTTGCCTTCACAGTCGAGCAATGAGAGCAGTTCACTGAGGCCCGCATACGGCTTATACTTCGGGATCATTCTCCAACTCGCACCGCTTACAGATTAACAGCGCTCTAGCCTGTTCCCGAGGGCATCAAGATGCATTTGAGCCCCGCCACCCTGTCATCAAAGAACCTGTACTCGATCCGAAACTGATCGGTCGGTATCTGGTCAGGGTACTTCAGGTACCCCGTGAAAACCACCTCATATGGGTATTCGCCACTCACTATCTCGATATCCGTTTGCGTGTCCCACACAGAAGATGACCCACCAGGACTCTTTAGCTCAAACAGCGGCTCCCCATACTCCAAACACGCCCCCCTCGCGGTCACCTCATGCTGTTTGGTGTCTAAGTTGAATCTCTCAGCAATACACCCCCCGGACGGAGTGGCCCCTCCGTAAGAAATGTAGTACAGATAATTGGCAGTCTTCACAACCAGGAGCCTTGCGCGGGCGAAGTTCTTGATGAACCTGTGCTCTTCCTGCACCGGCAGTTGCTGCACGGTGAGACTGTCTGGCACACTTTCGTGTAACGTCACGATGGGCATGAAGTCGATCTGGTGGGCCTGCAGCGGGTAAGAGATGTTCGGAGCACGCAGCAGGTTCGAGGCCGTATATGCACCGAGGATGCTCTTTAGAGCCGGAGAGTCCGAGGCTGCGACAAAGCCCAGTGCCAGCAGGTTCGTCACCTGGCCTGTCACGACGGCGCGATTGTTGTCCCGCGCTGAGGTGGCATTCATGACGCAGTACCCCTCCTCCTCTTCATACAGCAAGTACTCGAGGGCGCTGGAAGCCTTCTGGGCCAGAGACTTCACAACAGCGTTCTCACTCTCTCCTGCTATCAAGCCGATGAGATACTTGGATAGGAAGCCGTGCCCTGGACTCCACCCACCGCAACAGACTTGATTTGTATCTTGGGTAGCCTGTGTTATGGCCTCATTGCACTCAGGGAATATGCCATCCTTCGCTATGCGGGCAAAGACCGCCACTTCCTGTTGAAAAGCCGCGTCCGCCACGTCCAACAGGACGGCATCCCCGGCGATGTCAAATAGCCATCTTGACTTGTGGATCAAATAGAACCTGCCTGCCTCCTGGTTTGCGTATGAGGCCCTGGTTCCGACCCTGGCGGTGTTGTTCCCATACACCCAGACCTGCAGTGCAAGGTCCTTTTCGACTGGCTGCCACTCTTCACCGTCGACCGACGTCCAAGTTGGCTCCTTGTCATATATGGATTCGACCATGGCATAACAGTTCGCCTCGTCCCAGCAATCCACCCTGCCGACAACCACATCAAACACATAGGCACCTCCATCAGCCGTCAGTCTGGCCGAGGGCAAGATGTCCTCAACCTGGTCCACCTGCCAGGAGGCCACAGATATGGGCTCCGACCCATACTCCCGGTAAGGGTTTATGTCGTTCGGGTTTATCCCGGTGGCTGTCTCCAGGCTGAGGGTCTTCTCTCCGATAGACACGTTCCAGATTGTTGGTTCGGGATCACCAATCTTCAGAACCCTCAGTACGATATCGACTCTCGCTGCAGACTCCAGGACCGACCTGGGGACTGTCACTTGCTCTCTGAAGTACTGCTCCTGCGGGTACTCGATTGACTCATACACCAAGCAACGGGTGCTGTAGTTCTCCGGCTCTATGACGCAGAATTCAAAGAGCCTTTCTAGAGCCGTTTCTATCCTCTGCCGTTCATCGCTCGGAAGCGAATCCCGCACCTTGCTGTAGGCATACAGCATGCAATCTCCCAGGAAGAACTGGTGGACGTCGTCGCCGTAGTCCTCCAATTGGACTCCCGCAGGTTGCACCTCCCCGCCCACCAGGACTTCGCGCCCTACAGGAAAACCTCCTGTCGAGCACTGCACATTGCACAAACATGAGAAGCCCAGACGGATGGATTCGAGCGTCTCGCTGTCTCCATAGTAACTTGATTCGGGACAGCTCCAGGCATAGGCAAGCATAGCCAGCGGCGCCTCGTTGAACATCTCCATGTAGTTGTCTTCCACAGAATAGCACGGACTGCCACTGAATGAACCGTAGTTGATGGCCTGTGGATCCAGAACCTGCTTGGACAGGTAGTACGAAACCAGGTCGTCGATATCGGTTGTCACACTCTGTCTGATCGAAGCCCCGTCAACAAGAAAGGTGTTGGGTTGGCCACTCTCCCCCGGTCCGCTCACGAGAGCTGCTATCAGGCCAATGGCCAACGCCAAGAACAGTAGCGCCGTGCACCCGAGTCCCTTCATAGTTGCCACACCTCACTCGTTAGCCGGAGACGACACGAGCGATAGACGCCGGTGAGCCTCTACAGCTGCTGACGTCGCTTGGCTTCCGTCACGCTCTCGAACACGGAGAGATATCTTTCTGCTATAGACTGCCAGGCGAACCTCTGTGTGGCGACTCGCCTCCCCTCCCGCCCGAGCTTCCCACTCAAGGTCTGGTCGCTGAGAAGGGTAACTATACGATCGGCCAACTGCGCCGGGTTTTTCTCTTGCACCAAGAACCCCACCTCACCGTCGCGAAGGGCATAAGGTATACCGCCAACATTGCTTCCCACGACAGGCTTGCCGCTGGCCATGGCTTCTACCAGGGTTGTACCTGAACCCTCGGTGTCGCCTCTGGAGTCAACAATGGAGGGGAGAACAAATGCGTCGCAGGCAGCATAGTACAAAGGCAAGTCGGTGTCCGACACGACCCCAGGGAATAGTACCCTATCAGCGATCCCCAGACTGGATGCCAAGCTTCGCAGCCTGGTCTCCTCGGGGCCCTCACCCACCACAATGACCCTGGCTTCGGGAACTCGGTCCATCACGGCAGGGAGAGCGCGTAGAAGGTATTCAAAGCCTTTTCGCTTCACCAAACGGCCACAGGTAAGAACCACCTTGTCGCCTCCCAGACCATGCCTTCGCCGGATCTCGTCACCCGAGTTCTCCGGAGAGAACACCTCGGTGTCAACCCCATCTGGAATAACCTCAACTTCCTTCTCGCCAACTACGTTCCTTGCCGCGCTCGCAGTGGCATCGCTAATGGCTATCACTCTGTCCGAGTTGGCGATAGCACTTCTGAGGAGAGGCCTGAAAACCGAATACTTGCCTGCAACGAGGAACATCTCCACTCCGTACAAGGTGGTGACCACCGGACGCTTGTGAATCCTCCTCGTCCAAGCAGCAACCAGGGCCGAGGGTAGTGCCCAATGAGGGTTGAGAACGTCCACGCGAGCTTCCTTCACCACCTGCAGCATTCTCCTGGCCATCGAGACAATGAACGGAAGAACCTCAAGCTTGTTGAAGGGCTTCTTGATGTTCTCGGGAATGCCCGGATGATAGGCCAGCGTTTGAAAGCTCTCAGGATAGGCATAGCGAAAACGCTGAATATGCACGCCGTTCATCGTCTCTTCCCGCTTAGCCCCAGCAGCGTGTGGTACTACCGCGTGGACTTCGACCCCCCGCCGGACCAGGCTCTTGGCCAAGCCGTGTACGAATATGCCACTGAAATCGCCTTCGTACAAAGGATATATGGTGGCCGGTATACAGACCTTCACGCCATGCCTCCTGCCAGACTGAGACAACATCGTTTTCCCATTCTTCGCATTCAGTATATAACCCGATACAGGATGAAAGCATCCTCTTCACCGTTCTGGATGAAGAACACCCTCTGAAGGTCCTGTGAGCCATCCCTCTCGTTTTCAGTTGGCCACGGCGGAACGAAGTCGTTCCACCACGCCTCTTTCTCCGGCTGGCGGGTTTCCAAGAAGACGTAGTCAACGTTGTTCGACCTGATGCGGTTCATCGCAGCCTGTCGATTTGTGCAACCGAATATACTGTAAAGCGTGATCCTATAGCCGCCGTTTTCCAGGCTGTAGTACAGGAAACCCACTGAGTCCGCCAGGAACACCGCACCCGGATCGGTGTTCTCTGCAATGTAGCGGCCCACCTCTTTGTACATGGCTATGTGCTCATCATCGCACCTCCCGGAGTTGCCCCACACGTTCTTCTGATATGAGTACAGGCCGAAGGTGCCGATAACGAGGATGAGCGCAGCTATGAGCAGACTCACTGACCTTAGGCCCGGGACTCCCCTGAGGAAGAATACGCCTGACACAATGAAAGCCGGCGCGAGACACAGGCCGACAACGTGGTATTGACGAACGAGCGACCCTGTCGCCGTGCACGAGGCAACGACCACCTCCGCCAGCAACATGGCGAGCAACATCCAGGCAAGCAGCTTGTCCCGCTTGAAAAGGTACACAGCACCGAGTGCCAGCAACCCAAAAGCTGGGATGGCCAGATAGCTGACCCATCCTGACGGGCTTTGCCAAAAACCGGGGCCCAGAATGTACTCCTTCACTATTGCTGACACAGCTTCATAGCTGTGAACGCGGGAAACATCAACCAAAAGAGGCAGCAGCGTACCATTCCTGTCAACCTGATCCCACAAGGGGGCGAGGGCCATCACAGTCGGAACAAGCACTATCACAGATAGTGAACCCGGCCGATAAACCGGGCGGTGTTTCAACCGCATGTACACGCTCAGGGAAGCCAGCACGAGTACCATCACACCGAAGAAGTACAGGCCTTGCTGTTTGACGCTCATGCTGAGACCGACGAACAGGCAGCAAAGCAAGAGACAGCCGCGCTCTCTGGTTCTCAGAAACCGGGTGCCATAGTGGATGGCACCCATTGCACCGGCCAGCAGGCAAGCTTCGAGGTACGGCTGTATCAGCTCGTGAGTAAGCAGAGCTATTGCCGCTACCGCCGAAACGAAGGCGAGACACCTGCTGATGGGTCTCAGAGTCAAGTACAAAAAAAGCGCGACCAGCACGCCGCACAGCGGTGAGAGCAACTTGACCAGCCCTTCACCACCTTCCATGTAGGCAAGGGCCAGCAGCACATGGTAAGTCTCTGGATAGTTGATGGGATGATTGACCTCGTGATACTGCAGTTCGAGCAGTGAGCCAGTCTCAGCAATACCCCGCCCGGCGTTAAGATGAAACAAGCCGTCGCTGTTTATGTTTATCGGTAATGCCCAGAGGCAAAGGTAAGCGAAGACGATTGCAGCGAGGAGTAGCGAAGCCCGGTCCAGTTTCGGTTGCGCGCCTTCCATGGCTATATGCGGCATGCCCCAGCATCTCCGCAGGCCGGACAGGGCAGGAATACCACTGACTCCATGCAGATCTCCTCTATGACGCCCGGCCGCAGGTGACACCCCACAGCCTGGAGGGCGACATCCCTACGGGATGCTATAGCTGGTGAGAGGTAGGCGAGGGTGCTTGTGAACAAGGCCAAGGACTACTCGTCACTTATTGGAGCTTGATTCTCTTCGCTTCAGCCGGTACAGGATCTCCTCCTGGAAAAGCCTCTGGCTTTTGATCGTCTCGGCGAAGAGGCCGAGGATTATGGACTGAAGCCCGGTTATCAA
>QMOF01000134.1 GCA_003650185.1 Chloroflexota bacterium
CGTCAGGGCGCGCGGCAGGAAGACAATGTACGCGGCCACAGTGACGACTACCGCGCCCCTGACCCTGTAAACATACCCGGCGTACAAGATCGGGGCAAAGAATAGCAGGCGTTGTACGTCATGCACTCCGTAGAAGAACCCCTCTCGCGCGGCACCCCAGCCAGCGAAGTCTATCAACTCGCCCATGTAATAGAGCAGGCTACACATGCCGAACATCGACAGAAGGGCATAGAAGCGGTAGAAGTCCCTGTCGGCCAGAACGGTAAGAGCCCACCTGCGAAATGAGCGGCCCCGGTCCGAGATGCCCTTTCCGGGAGAACTGGAATCGGTCACTGGACCCCCTGTCTAGCCCGCATGTCCGCGGGTCCTCGCCGCTGGGCCATCCTGCCTGCCGCCTGGGCATGTGCGCCAGCCATCTTATGCATGTGCATGGTAGATCAGTGCCGGACTATCTCTCCTGAGCCCATTATACCCCCGACAGCCCCGCAGAGGCAGTGCAAGTGTGCGGCGCGTGGGTGTCGACCTTCGGGCAATGGGTCCTTCGAGGCTCAGTTCTACCGGGCGGCGGGTCGGACCTGGCCCCGACCATGAGAAAGGCCCTCCGTTGTTTGCACTACGCGTAGCCAGAGGGGTATCATAGTCCTTGAGCCGTTTACTGAAGAGTCCACCGGAGTTCTCCATCGACATGCCCAGGATCCATTTCATTGACGTAACCAACCGCGATGCGGTGCAGGCTTCGCGTATCAGCCTGTCCAAGCTGCAAAAGACTATGGTAAACGTCTACCTGGCCCAGATGGGAGTGCACCAGTCGGAGTTCGCCTTCCCCTGCGCCGACAGCGAGCGTTACTACATAGAAGCCAACCTGGAACTGAGACAGGTCGGCGCCTTGAAGGCGCTCGTCCTCGAGGGCTGGTGCCGGGCGACCGTCTCCGACGTGGCAGCGGCCGTCACCACCGGGGTGACCGACCTGAACGTCTCTGCGCCCACCTCTGACCAGATGATCGTCCATAAGTTTCGTGGCAAGCTGGACCGCGAGTCGATGCTACACGAGATGGTGAGAGCGGTGACCTGTGCCAGGGAGCACGGGGTGCGTACCGTGGGGGTCAATGCCGAGGACGCTTCGCGCACGGACCTGGACCGTCTTATCGAGTTCGCCCATGCGACCAAAGAGGCCGGAGCGGACCGGCTGAGGTACTGTGACACCCTGGGGTACGACAGGCCCTTCTCTATCTACGAGCGTGTGAGAAGGCTGGCGGAGAGCGTGAGGATTCCTATCGAGATTCACTGCCACAATGACCTGGGCATGGCGGTGGCCAACTCGGTAGCAGGGGCGCAGGGCGCTATCGATGGCGGGGTCGATACCTATGTCAACACATCGGTCAATGGCCTCGGCGAGCGCGCCGGCCAGGCGGACCTTCTCAGTTGCATCCTCGCGCTCAGGTTTGCCAGTGGTATGGACGGCTACGAGATCGGTGACCCTCTGGACCTGAAGGTCTCTGCCAAGCTGGCCAACTATGTATCATACGCCTTCGGCGTTCCCATCCCCATCAACCAGCCGGGCGTGGGGCCAAATGCCTTTGCCCATGAGGCAGGTATTCACGCTGACGGCGCGCTGAAGAACCGCCGCAACTATGAGCTCTACGACTACGAACTTCTCGGCGTTGACCAGGAGACCTCTTATCCCAGAGGGCGGGTGATCACCACCGGCGAGTTCGGAGGGATGGCTGGTTTCGAATACGTGTTCAACAGGCTTGGCATCACCTTCAGCAGCAGGGAGGAGGCAGAGCGTATCCTGCGGCTGGTCCGGTATGCCACTGCCCACAACCAGCTTTCGCTCACCGACGATGAGCTTCGACTCATCGCCATGTACCCCGAGCAGGTGCGGAAGGTCCTCACCAGCATGCCCTGATGGTGCTTGAAGCGTTTGTCGCCAATGAGACTGTACTGTAAGGAGGTAACGGATGTCGGCTGCCAATTCTTCGTCGGGTGAGACAAAGGTAATCAAGAGCGATTGCATACTCTGCGTGTCAGGGTGTGGCATAGACGCCTATGTCCAGGACGGCAAGCTGGTGAAGGTTGAGGGGATGGCGGAACACCCCCTGAACAAGGGCAAGCTGTGTCCCAGGGGCTACAACCTGGTGGAGTATGCCAACGCGGAGGAGCGCCTCAAGTACCCCATGAAGAAAGAGGACGGGGAATGGAAGCGCATATCCTGGGACGAAGCCCTGGATACCATAGCCGCCAAGCTGATGAAGATCAAAGAAGAATACGGAGCACATGCAGTCTCCATTTTCAATGGCTCCATGGCGGTGGAGAACATCGAGCTGGCGTCTTTCACCCAGAGGTTCAAGGGCGCCTTCGGCACCCCCAACCTCATCTCGGTGGAGAGCATCTGCTTCCGCATCCGCGTCATAGCCCATCTCCTCACCTATGGTAGGTTCACCAGCGAGGACCCCGAGACGGCCGCCTGCATAGTGTTGTGGGGCAACAACCCCGATCAGTCCCGTTTCATGTGGGCGGACATGATCCGGGAGCGCGTGGCCAATGCTGGTCTGAGGCTTATTGCCATAGACCCCAAGCGGACCGAGATGGCCAAGCTCGGACTTCATCTCCAGGTCAGGCCGGGCACCGACGTCGCCCTCGGCCTGGGCATGCTGAATGTCATTATCTCGGAAGGGCTGTATGACAGGGAGTTCGTCGATCAGTATACAATCGGGTTTGACCAGCTCAAAGAGCATGTCAAAGAATACCCGCCGGAGAAGGTAGCCGAGATAACCTGGGTGCCAGCCTCCGACATCAAGCACGCCGCACGAATGATGGCCACCAACAAGCCCATGTGCATCATTCCCGGCACCTGCTCACTGGCCCACAGCGGCAGTGCCCTCCAGGCAGAGCGTCTTCTCTGCATCATCCAGGCGGTAACCGGCAACCTCGATGTCCCCGGCGGCTGGGCCATGACTCCTCTGGTGAAGCTGACCGACCTAAGGATACCGGTAGAGGAAGCGCCGGTAGGTGCTGCGGAATACCCGGTATTCTACAAGACCTGGGGCAGACCGGTGCCCTACGGGCAGTCGATGCCTTGGGCCGACCAGGTCCTCAGCGAGAAGCCCTATCCCATCAAGGCGCTCATCGTCACCGGAGGCAACCCCGCCCTGACCATGCCGGAGACCCGGAAGTTCGTGGCAGCACTCAACAAGCTGGACTTCGTTGCGGTCATCAATCCTTTCATGACTGAAACGGCCGAGCTGGCTGACATCGTTCTGCCCGCCTGCACCTTCCTGGAGAAGATGGGGCTGGGAATGGTCTATGGCATAAATGCAGGCCTTCCCTACCTCATTCTGCGGAAGCCTCTTATCGACCCACCCGGTGAAGCATGGGCGGACTGGAAGTTCTGGACAGAGCTGGCCCGGAGGATGGGTCTGGGTGAGTACTTCCCCTGGAACACGGATAGGGAGGTGGTGTCCATGCTCCTGGAGCCGAGCGGCGTCACCATAGAGCAACTGGAGGAGAATCCCTGCGGCATCTTCTACGCGGAGAAGAACTACAACGCCCGGGAGAACTTCGGCTTCAGGACGCCGTCCAAGAAGGTGGAGTTGTACTCGCAGGCCCTGAAAGACGAAGGCCACGACCCCATTCCGACGCACCGCGAGCCGGTGCAGAGCCCTATCAGCACCCCGGAGCTCGCCAGGGAATACCCGCTGCTGCTGGTGACAGGTGCCCGGATGAAGGAGTTCACCCATTCCCAGTTGCGCATGATGACCAGTATGCGCCGTTCGGCGCCCGAGCCGTTCGCTGAGATACATCCGGCTGCAGCCAGAGACAATGGCATCGTCGACGGGGAGATGATCTACGTAGAGACCAGGAAAGGCAGCATCCAGATGAAGGCCAGGGTCACCGAAGACGTTGCTCCCAGAGTGGTCAGCATTCCCCACGGCTGGGCGATAGCCAATGCCAACGAACTGACCGACCTGGATGCGCGTGACCCGGTATCCGGCTACCCCCTCCTGAAAGGGCTTCTGTGCAGGATCAGGAAAGCCAACTGATAGACCGGGCTGGGAAGAAAGACACCTTCGGGACATGGGTCGCCTCGGGCCACCGGTGCCTCCTGCCAAAGCCCTGGCCGGACAACGTAACGTTGGAGCTGAGACGGGGTGAGGCTGGCTGAGCGGGTAACTGAAGCCACTTTCGTCAGCAGGCGAGGCCGGTTCGCTTGTCTGGTGAAGTTGCCTGAGAGTCGCCAGGAGGTCTACCTGGCCAATTCAGGAAGGCTCGAGGGTGTGCTCCTGCCGGGCCGCACCGTTTTCCTGGCTGAGAGGCCGTCGAATCGTCGCAGGACAAGCTACGACCTGGTTGCGGCCAGACTGAACGGGACCGTCGTTTCGGTGGACGCTCGCGTACCGGCCGAGCTGGTAAACCAGGCGTTGCTCAACCAGTCGCTGGAGCCGTTTGCTGCCTACCAGTCCGTCCAGCGCGAGGTATCTCGCGGCAGGAGCAGGCTCGACTTCCTCCTGAGCAGCCCCAGGTCGCAGTGCTTCGTCGAGGTCAAGTCGGTCACGCTGGCCCGTGAAAGGCAGGCGCTCTTCCCTGACGCTCCAACCTTGCGAGGCAGGCGGCACGTCGAGAGCTTGACCTGGGCCGCCAGAGAAGGCTACGGCGCCGCCATCGTCTTCGTGGCACAGCGCGCGGACGTGGATGGCTTTGCACCCAACGACGCGGTTGACCCGGACTTCGGATCGGCTCTCAGGACGGCACGACAACGCGGCGTTCGTGTGTATGCCTATCGGTGCAACGTCAGCCCGGAAGAGATCCAACTGGCCGACGAGTTGCCAGTCTATCTTTAGGGGATGGGAGCAATCCGAGACACTGATACGGCGATGGTGATAAGGCCGATCGGGTACGTCAGCAATAGCATCGACGCACCGATGCGGGATGGGTGGGGGGAGGTGGTCTCGGAGATTGTCCTCGATGCCTGCCTTGAGGAGGCCACCGAGGGACTGGAGAACTTCTCGCACATCATTGTGCTCTTCTGGATGCACAAGGTCCCCCGGGACAGGGATGTCCCTACAAAGATCCACCCTCGCGGGAGGCCGGACTTGCCCCTGGTGGGTCTCTTCGTCACCCACGCTCCCTTCAGGCCGAACCCGATAGGGGTCAGCGTGGTCAGGCTGCTGGAACGCCGTGGCAACATCCTCAAAGTGAAGGGACTGGATGCTATCAACGGCACCCCGGTGATAGACATCAAGTCCTACTTCCCCAGGGACGACTCCGATGTGGCCGCTCCTGACTGGGTCAAGAGGCCGTGACCGAGAAGCTGCTGGAAATCTATCACCGCCTTCTCGACTGCTACCGCCCGCAGCACTGGTGGCCAGCGGATAGCCCGTTTGAGGTAATCATCGGCGCTATCCTCACCCAGTCAGCGGCATGGAGCAACGTGGAGAAAGCTATCCACAACCTGAAGGCGAGAGACGTGCTCTCGGTGCAAGCTTTGCTCCAGTTGCCTGTGGAAGAGCTGGCCCGCCTGGTATACCCCTGCGGATACTACCATGCTAAGGCAAGGAAGATCAAGTCTTTCGTGGAGTGGCTGGCCAAGGCGTACGCAGGGGACCTGACAGCTCTCTTTGCACATGACGTTTCTCTGTTGCGGCGCGAACTCCTCCTGCTCCCCGGCATAGGCGAGGAGACGGCCGATTCCATCATCCTGTACGCCGCCCGTAAGCCCATTTTCGTTATCGATGCCTACACGCGGCGCATTGTGCGGCGGCTCGGCCTGGCCCCGGACGTATATAGCTACGGCGGCTTCCAGGACCTTTTCATGCGGCACCTGCCTCCTGACGAGGCGCTGTTCAACGAGTACCACGCCCTCCTGGTGAGGCACGGCAAGGAAACGTGTAGGAAGACGGCCCTGTGTGAGCGCTGCTGCCTGGCACCGCTATGCCCCGCTGCTGGTGCCCGGTGACCGGGGCATCGAGGTCGTTGCTTGCCCGACCGGGCCCCCCAAGTGATGGGGTCATTCTGTGGATGTCAGGTCTCCGACCTGACATCCACGCAAAGGGGCGCTCCCGGGTACGACCCCATATGTAGGAGAGCCTTTCCAGGCTCGACCTGGGGGAGGAAGGCGGGTGGGCCACGCTTGTTAGGACATGCGGCGATAAGCAAGGAGCGCTGGTTGACCCCAGAAGAGGTCTCTACAGACGGGTGGTGCTGTATTCGCGGGTGGCAGGTCCCCGACCTGACCCGGTTCCCGGTGCCGGCCGAGGGCATCTGTGAGTCAGGCACGGCTCCGCTACCACGCCCACCCCTCCCGGCCCCACCACA
>QMOF01000135.1 GCA_003650185.1 Chloroflexota bacterium
GCAATGACATCCCAGGACACGCCTTCCTCAAAGCCGGTCGCTGGTCCTGAGGCGCGGCCGTTCCTTGACCGCCCCTGGTGGCAAAGGTATCATCAAATAAATGCAGCGGTTGCGCCTCAAGTTCTCCCGCGGGGACGAAGTCAAGTACATCTCCCACCTCGACCTCATGCGGCTGTGGGACCGGGCCCTTCGCCGGGCCCGCATACCACTGGCCTACTCCGAGGGCTTCACACCCCACCCCAAGATATCTCTGGGCGCCCCCCTGCCGATTGGTGTCACCAGCGAAGCCGAACTGATGGACATCAGCCTGCGGAGACCGGTCTCCCCCAGCTTTCTTATCCGGAGCTTGCTCGGCCAGTTGCCATCTGGCGTCGACGTGCTCGAGGTAGAGCTGGTATCCCTCAGTGCCCCTTCTCTGCAGTCGCAGGTCCGCTACGCTGAGTACCATGTGACCATCGAGACTCGCAGGGCCGAAAAAGAGCTGCAGGAGGCAATCGATTCGCTGCTGCAAGCCGAGTCGCTCCCCTGGCAACACATGAGGGACACGGGGCCACGCCACTATGACCTGCGGCCTCTCATTCAGCACGTGTGGTTGGTGGGCAGGCAAAGGGCGGACTCGTTCACACTGGGGATGCGACTGCGCTGCGGCCCTCAGGGGACGGGCAGGCCGGAGCAGGTCGCTGCGGCGCTTGGATTCACAGAATATCCCGCCTCCATCCACCGCACCAGGCTTATTCTGGCCGAGACATAGAGGCTGCCTTCGGCCTAGTCGACGTGCGCCGCCAGCCGAGCCCACTCCCAGGTGTGCTCGTACAGGTGCATGCCGCTGCTCAAGCAGATCATCTCGCCGTCATCCACCCCGATCTCGCTCGCCATGTACTCCTTCATCATCTGGAGCCCGGCCAGGTTCGAGGGGAAGCCCCCCCACAGGTCCCAGGACCTGAAGTAGACCACGAAATGGAACTTCCCGTACCGGACCCTGGTGTGTATGCCCCTCAAGCATGGTGGATCGGACAGGTGGATCGAGTCCCGGCTCCCGACCGCCATATACGCTTGATTCGTGTTGTAGCCGCTTTCGCGGTACATCCTGATGACTTCGGGGATCTGGGACTCAAGGTCCTCTCCGTAGGTGTAGTCTTCGTGCTCTTCGCGGTACGAAGTCATGAGGTAGGGAAGGTATGATTCAACGTACTCTATGGTTGTCGGAGGAGATACACCCTGTGGTACATCGGGCACCAGGGGCCTGATGTACGGCTGCCTGATCTGCACCACTACCAGGTCAAGCTCCTTCCTCCTCTGGCCTACAAAGCTTCCCCGGTCTATGGTGTATTCATATCCCTTCTCTAGCACGCTGCGCAGGCAGAGGAACCAAGCTTCCGGGATGTCTCTGGCTTCGATTGTGGTCACCTGCATTGAAGTCTCCCTGCTACAGCCCGGTCGACCCGAAGCCCGATGGACCGCGGGATGTCTCTTCCAGTTGCTCCAGGACATGTACCCGGGCTTCGATCACCGGTATTATCATGAGCTGGGCGATGCGGTCGCCCCGGCTGACCCTGTACGGCGCGCCACCGAGGTTCTTCAACTCCACCATGACTTCTCCGCGGTAGTCGCAGTCAATCCAACCCGCCCCCACCTCAATGTTTGATTTCACTGACAACCCGGAACGGGACGCGATCCTGCCGACCGTGCCCTGCGGCAACTGAAGGACGATACCGGTGGGCACGGTGCCGCGGCCCACCTCGGCCCGTCCGTCGGCATCACAGCGGGTGGGCGGTATCTCCACCTCCTCTGCGGCGTACAGGTCGAACCCGGCGCTGCCCGGGGTCATCTTCTGGGGAGGCCGTGCCCCTGGACGGACCAGCTTGACTCCAATCTCAGCCACCTGATCACCTCAAGACACGATTTGCTTAAGAAGTACTTGCTTCGGCCAAGACAACCGCGGACACGTCACTGCGAAAACCACGAACGCGTGGTCACTCACCGGCTGCCGGTGTGAGGGCCGCGTTGCTGGGTCACCCTTGGCCCCGTCTGCCCATGGTACCTGGAGACCGCCCCATCGTAGGACAGGTCCGCCGGGGAGCTCAGCTCATGGAACAGTATCTGACATATCCGCACACCGGGGTAGAGGGCCACCGGAATCTCGCTGACGTTGCTCACCTCCAGCGTAAGCTTCCCCTTCCAGCCGGGGTCTATCTTACCGGCAGTGTGGGGCAGTACGCCGATCCGCGCCAGGCTGCTCCTTCCCTGGAGCTCGCCGCACAGATCGGATGGAATTTCCACCCACTCCGTGGTGGAGCAGATGATAACCTTGCCCGGGTGAAGAATGAGAGGCGCATCCTGGCTCACCCTGAGCGGATCGGTGACCGCTGGCAGGTAGTTGGGGTCTTCCCTAATGAGCCGGTAGTCGATAAAGGCACACCTGGAGGTGTTGAACACCCGGATTTCGTCACCAAGGGTGAGGTCCACCGAGGCACCTCCGAAGCTTGACCTCGCGGGCAAGGGTTCAATCTTTATGCTACCTTCCTGCAGCCGCCGCCATATGTCTACATTGGACAACATTGCGTCACCCCCATATTGAGTGTGAAGGAACGTGGGCAGGCCGGGATGCCGAGTTACATTGGTGAGGATTATAGCCGACCGGCGGACCCCCTTCAAGGCGCAAGACTCCTGCGCGCGGCTTTGCCCCACCGGTGGACATGAAGACGGCACCTGCCGGCAGCGGCGAAACGGTCGACTCCTCCACGGGCCTGTCACCGCGCGCTGATGCTGCCACCGCCTTCGCAAGGCTTGAACCAACGCGTCGCAGTGACTATACTGTTGAAGGGCATTCATGTTCCGAGGGGGATTTTCTGTGAACGTAGTACCGCCGTTTCTTGTTTCCTACAGCATCACCAGCAAGTGCAACCTCGCCTGCCGCCACTGCTATAGCGAGTCCACTGAACAAGCCGGGAAGGACGACCTGCCCACCGGTGACGCAATGCGGATCGTGGACAGCCTAGCCGATTGGGGCATAGGCCTGCTGATCTTCGATGGTGGCGAACCGTTGTGTCGCGAAGACTTCTTCGATATCGCCCGCTATGCCTCCGCCAGAGGCATAAGGACCGTCATCGGCAGCAACGGTACCATGATAGACAGGGCCACTGCCGCTAGCCTGGTACAGGCCGGTGTCCGCACAGTGGCCATCTCGGTCGATGGCGCCAGGGCAGAGACCCACGACTGGTTCCGCGGCAAGGAGGGAGCCTTCGAGCAGGCGCTGGCCGGAGCGGCCGCCTGCAAGGCAGAGGGGCTACCCTTCCAGTTCAACACGGTCATCAGAACACAGACCTTGCCCGAGATACCGGAGATGCTCCGGCTTGCCGTGGAAACCGGCGCCGATGCCGTCGAGCTCTTCGACCTGGTGCTGGCGGGCAGGGCCCGTACCGATTGCCAGGACCAAGTGCTCAGTAACGAGCAGAGGCAGGAGGTCATGGAGTGGCTGGCCGGGGTGCAGGTGGACTATCCGCTCCTGATCAGAGTCCCCGCCTGCCCCATGTACCCTATCATCCTGAAGCAGCGGGACATTCGCCCCAAGCACATCCCGGCGCCGATGCTGGCAAGAATACCCTACTACGGCAGGGGCTGCGCTGCCGGTATGCCCTCCGGCTACCTGGTCATAAGGGCAAACGGAGAGTTGAACCCGTGCATGTTGCTCCAGGTCAATCTGGGCAACGCTGCCGATGTCGACCTCAAAGAGGTGTGGCAGGGTTCGCCACTACTGGCCCAGCTCCGCAGCAGAGAATTGCTGAAAGGCGCGTGCGGTGCCTGCGACTACCGGGACACGTGTGCCGGATGCAGAGGCAGAGCGTATGAGGAGACCGGGGACATGCTGGCCTCCGATCCTGGTTGCTGGCTCACCGGAGCGGCCATCCATCCTGAGGAGGCTGCGCCCCGCAGCTCAGGCAGGCCCTTGTGAGCAGCCTGCCGGGGCGGCACAGGGGCATGACACCCCCATCCCCACGGACCTGGTCCCGCCGGGGCGACCCGCAGGGACCCCAGACTACCCGGTGGACAAATATGTAGGGAACAGGCAAATCGCCAACTTGACGCCTCGTTGGGCAAAAGATAGAATACGTGGCGAATGCGTAAATAGGAGGGGGGATGGTATGTGACTCGTGTCATTGCTGGTGAGACAGAAAGCTTCGAGAGCTTGCTGCGCCGATTCAGCAAGAAAGTGCAGCAGGATGGCGTTCTCGCCGAGATTCGTCGGCGAGGGTCCTACGAGAAGCCGAGTGTAAAACGCAAGAAGAAAGAAGCCACCAAGAGGCGGAAGAGCGCGAGAAGCTCCAGAAGCCGCAGCTAGCGGGGATCACAAGGTGTCTTTGTTACAAAGGCTCAGAGAGGACCTCAATACGGCCCTGAAGAAAGGGGAGAAGGAGCGGGTGTCCACCCTCAGGCTGTTGCTGTCGAACATACGAAATGCCGAAATAGCCAAGGGCGCTTCCCTGGATGAACCAGACCTGTTGGGAGTCATCTCGAAGCAGGCAAAGCAGCACCGAGAGAGCATTGAGTCCTTTCGCAACGGAGGACGCGAGGACCTGGCGTCCAAAGAGGAGAGGGAGCTGGCTGTCCTTCTTGAGTATCTACCGCAGCAGATGTCCTCGGAAGAGATCGCTACAGCCGCCCGAAAGGTGATTGAAGAAGTAGGGGCAAGGGGGCCCGGCGATAAGGGCAAGGTAATGGGCAAGCTCATGCCGCAGTTGAAAGGCAAAGCTGACGGCGCTCAGGTCAATTCTATCGTATCGGAGCTCCTTGCAGGCCTGTAAGTTTTCATGCTGGAGCGCCCCTCTGCTCACGGCGCTCTGTTCTGCGTTGTCCAAGACTGGAAGTTGAGATTTGGTATAGTCGTTTTCCCCGGGACCTGGAGTGACAGGGATTGCTACTACGCGGTAGCGGACATCCTGGGTCACCGTGCTGACTACATCTGGCACCGCGATACCGATCTTTCCGGCTACGACTGTGTCATCCTTCCGGGTGGTTTTTCCTACGGTGACTACCTTCGCGCCGGTGCCATTGCCCGTTTCTCTCCTGTCATGGTAGAGATCGAACGTTTCGCCCGGCGGGGTGGATTCGTCATCGGTATCTGCAACGGATTTCAGGTCCTGTGCGAAGCCGGGCTGCTGCCCGGCTGTCTCATGACCAACAGCCACCTCCAGTACCGGTGCCAGTGGGTCTACATGAGGGTAGAAAACGCAGCGCTGCCCTTCACCTCTCTGTGCCACCAAGGCCAACTCCTGCACATCCCCATATCCCATTATGACGGCAGATACTACGCCGATGAAGCCACTCTGTCCGAGTTGGAGTCGAACGGACGGATCGTCTTCCGGTACTGTAATCCAGACGGCGAGATCACCGACGAAGCCAACCCGAACGGCTCTGCGCACAATATCGCCGGGATCACCAACCCTGAGGGCAATGTCCTGGGCATGATGCCCCACCCGGAGCGTGCCTGCGAAGAGCTCATCGGGGGGACAGACGGCAACCTTGTTTTTCAATCGCTCTCCCGCTTCCTGGTGACAGGTCGGCATGCGTGAGAGCCAACGCCTGCCGTCTGCAGCTGCGCGCCGGGTGGCTGCGCCGAGGAGGCAGAGGAGTGGACGGGCCGTTGTGTGGCGCCTTTCGCAAACGTAACCCCGCTGCAACGCCTCCTTAACCCGGTTTTAGCATGTCCTTAACCGCGCGTGTGCTAGCCTGAGTCCGGAGCCAGCAGGTGGAAAGCCCAGTATCGCCAGCCTCCTTTGGACCCTCGCCGCCCAAGTCCGCTTGGGCCTGGCCCTGCCCTGATCTGCAATGCCCAGATTTCGAAGTCTTGTGCCTGGGAACCCAAGAAGGACACCACTACCAGCGCTTGCTGCCCTATCGGTTGGGCACTGGTGATACCGCTGTGACCAGTCTGGCACTGCTGGAGATCGATCTGTGACAAGCCCGGGGACCCTTGAGATACGGCCGTTATGCGGTAGATGTAAGTTCTGCCGACTAAGCGCACATCATGCTTGAGTGCACTGGCAACCTAGGACTGCGATGAAGTCGATAGAAAGGGACTAGCACGCGATGAGAGTACTGAGAAAAGCACCTGTCCAGATCACTCTAGCCCTGGCCCTGCTCCTGTTCCTGGGTCTGGCTGGCGGTCTTGGCCCCTCAAGCATGCCCGCCCGTCAGCAAGCAGACCAGCAGGTCGAAATCCTGGTCAAGTTCATCCCTGAGGCTGACCCCTCAGATATCGCCCGGCTGCACCAGCAAAACC
>QMOF01000136.1 GCA_003650185.1 Chloroflexota bacterium
ATCCACGTTCGTTGCCGCCACTCCACCTATGGGAAAGCCGTACCCCCAGTGGATGTCCGGCATGGCTAGAGACCGTCCCACAATGCCCGGCAGGAACGCCACGTTCGCTACCTGCTCAGGCGCCTGCTCCTCGCGGATGCTCTCCAGCATGACCTCGTCAGCGTAGATGAGGCCGGGAACCCTCATCCCGGGTTTGTAGCTCTTTGGAATCTCCCAGCGGTAGTTGTCAATCTTGTCCAGTGGCCCGTCCCAGGACATCTTCCCCCTCCTCTGCTAAGCGTCGAAGATCACCTGGACCCTGCAACCGTCACTCTCCTCGATTTTCAGCATATGGTAGGTGACAGCCTTGATCCCTGAGGTAAGGCTATGCCGCCCCGGGTCAAGCGGCTCTCCGTAGGCCTTAGCCTTGATGGTGGTATCGTCCAGATGCGTAATCTCGAACCTGCTGAAGAGAGTCCCCTCCACTTCAAAGACGTACAGTAGCTCGCTCAGCCAGGCTACCAGAAGACCTTCCCTATCCGGCGCCTCTGCCTGTATGTCGCAACAGACTTCCTCTCTCACGCTCCCCAGGTCAGCCATCAGGCTGAACATGGCGCGTGCCGCGTTGGCAAATGCCTCTTCCAGGCCCGCGCCGTAGGCAATGATCCCGGCATCAGCGGTATGCTCGATTATCTCGAAGTCTCTCATCCCCCACCGGCCCGTTCCACACATCCATTCTCTACGCTAGATTCTATGACCTGCAACGCCAAAATGGAAGAGGGTGGAACACGAGCGCAGGCCGTGACCAGCTACGTCGCCGAGCCACACTCTGGTGCAAACAGAGGGCGAGATTAATATAATGACACCCGTACCCTGAGATGGAGGTGCCAGTGCGGTGAAAGAGTGGGACCACATTACCGACCTGCTGGTGGTGGGATCCGGCGGGGGCGGCATGACCGCCGCTCTGATCGCCAAAGACCACGGACTGGATGCCCTGGTGATAGAGAAGGCCAATGTCTACGGCGGCTCGACAGCCATGTCTGGTGGGTCAGTCTGGGTGCCCAACAACCACCTGATGCAACAGGCCGGGCTCCAGGACTCGCCGGAGGAGGCACTGGCGTACCTGATATCCATCACTGCCGGGAAAGTTCCGGAAGACCGCCTGCGGGCCTACCTTGCCGCCGCCCCTGCCATGTTGAGCTACCTGGAAAAGCACAGCCACGTCAAGTTCCAGATGGTGCCTGGCTATTCTGACTACTACCCCGATGTGAGCGGTGCCAGGCCCGGCGGTGGCCGCACCATCGAGGCAGCACCGTTCAACGCCCGTAGGCTTGGCCACATGCGACGGTATTTGCGCCCGCTGCCTCACCAGGCGCGATTGTTCGGCAGGATGATGGCCACCGCGTACGACGCCCACCTCATGCTGGACTCTTCGCTTCGGGGGCGGTTCAGGGCCGCTGCCATATTCGCCGCCTATTTTCTCAACCCGGCTCGCTCATTGGCCAGCACCGACACGCGCCTCACTCTGGGTAACGCACTATCTGCACGTTTGTACCTGTCGCTGGAGGACAGGGGCGTCCCGCTGTGGCTCAACACAGGCGCCAGGCACCTGATCCTTGACAAAGGCCGCGTCATCGGACTGGAGGCAAACAGGGCCGGTCGAACCATCCGGATCCGGGCCGATAAGGGCGTCGTCCTGGCCGCCGGAGGCTTTGCCCGTAACCGGGCCATGCGCGATAAATACCAGCGCCAGCCCATCAGCAGCGCATGGACAGTAGCCTGCCCCGAGAACACCGGCGACGCCATCCAGATGGGGCTCGAAGCCGGCGGAACGCTCGATCTCATGGACGACGCCTGGTGGATGCCAACATCCCTCGTCCCTGGCGAGGAGATGCCCAACATGATCATTGTCGAGAGGTCGCTGCCGGGCTCCATAGTGGTCAACGCCGCAGGAAAGCGGTTCACTAACGAGGCGGCTGCCTACATCGACGTAGTCAAGGACCAGTACGCCAGGCATTGGGATGGGGAGAACTCCGTGCCGGCCTATCTGATAATGGACCGGCGTTTTCGCAGAAGATACCCGACCAGCCCGATGCTGCCCGGCTTCACGCCCAAGAAGTACGTACGCAGCGGCTACCTCAAGGTGGCTGATACTCTTGAAGGGCTGGCCCAGCAGTGCGACATTGACCCCGCAGGGCTGGTGGCCGAGGTGACCAGGTTCAACCGGTACGCCGCCAGCGGCAGCGATCCCGAGTTCGGTAGGGGCGCCAGGTCCATCGACCGCTACTACGGCGACCCGGCAGTCAGGCCGAACGCGTGTCTGGCCCCACTGGACAGGCCTCCCTACTATGCCATCGAGCTGTGGCCGGGAGACCTCGGCACCAAAGGAGGTCTGGTGACCGATGCTCAAGCTCGGGTGCTCCGTCAGGACGGCTCCCCCATCGAAGGGCTCTATGCCACAGGGAACTGCGCGGCCTCGGTCATGGGGCATACCTACGCTGGCGCTGGCGCCACCATCGGGCCGTCCATGGTGTTCGGCTACGTCGCTGCGCTGCACGCATCAAGACCATAGGCCAGCCAGACCAAAGGCCTTTGCGGCGTCTGCCCATCCCGAAGCGCCCAACCGATGACCGGTATCCTTGTCGACAGCCGTGCACCTCCTGTATAATCTCGTCAAGACCCCGCAGAGGGCCGGAGGTAGCTTCGCGCCGGCTGTGTCGCTACATCAAGCAGCATCATGATGAACGACCACCGTATACCCACTAGCGATGACGTCGAGGTCTCCACGTACCTCGAGATCGCCGAGCAGAAGGGAGGGCTCGAGCCGGTCGTCGAAGAAGGGCCAGCCCCAGGTGCCGAGCGCGATGCAGTGGTGGTTATCGACCTGGGGTCGCAGTACAGCATGCTCATCGCGCGCCGCGTGCGCGAGTGGCAGGTCTACTGCGAGGTCATGCCTTATGACACCCCCTGGGAGAAGGTCGCCCCATTGCGGCCGAAGGGCTTCATTCTTTCTGGGGGTCCGGCCAGCGTGTACGATGCGGGTGCGCCCAGTGCCCCCAGCTACGTGTTCGAGTCCGGTCTGCCGGTGCTGGGGATATGCTACGGAATGCACACCATCGCGCACCAACTGGGCGGTCGAGTGGCCCTCGGTGACCTCAGAGAGTATGGTAGTGCCACGCTGCACCGGAGCCAGGACTCTCCCCTCTTCGAGTATCTGCCCTTCTCCATGCCGGTATGGATGAGCCACGGCGACCAGGTGGTCGATCTGCCTCCGGGCTTCAGCGTCCTCGCCTATACCAGCAACTGCCCCATAGCGGCCATGGGTAATGATCGGGGTATCTTCGGCATACAGTTCCACCCTGAAGTGGCGCACACGCCAGACGGCAAGACCATCATCAAGAACTTCCTCTACAACGTCTGCGGCTGCCAGGGAAACTGGACAGCGGCCCACTTCATCAACGAGAGTATCGAGAGAATCCAGGAGCAGGTAGGTTCAGGGAAGGTCATCTGCGCCCTGTCCGGAGGTGTTGATTCTGCTGTGGCGGCCACTCTGATTCACCGGGCGGTGGGAGATCGGCTGACCTGCATTTTCGTCAACAATGGACTGATGCGGCGCAACGAGCCGGAGCGGACGCTGGACGCTTTCAGAAGAAACCTGAAGATGAATGTGGTCTACGTGGATGCGGCTGACAAGTTCATCGATAGCCTGAAAGGTGTGACCGACCCTGAACAGAAGCGGCACATTGTGGGAGAGATGTTCATCCGCGTTTTTGAGGAGGAGGCGAGCAAGATAGGCAAGGTCGACCTCTTAGCGCAAGGAACGCTCTATCCGGACGTGATTGAAAGCACCACGCCCGACCTCAAGGCTTCCGCGCGGATAAAGTCGCATCACAACGTAGGCGGACTGCCGGCCAGGATGTCGCTTCGGCTTCTAGAGCCCCTCCGCAGCTTGTTTAAGGACGAGGTGAGGCAGGTGGGACTCGCCCTGGGACTGCCCGAAGATGTGGTGTGGCGCCAGCCCTTCCCCGGGCCGGGGCTCGCCGTCCGCATTATCGGTGAGGTCAGCAGAGAGCGCCTGGATATCCTGAAGGCGGCAGACTGGATCGTGATGAACGAAATCAAGAACGCCGGGCTTTACCGACAATTGTGGCAGAGTTTCGCCGTTTTGACCGGCGTGCAGAGCGTCGGAGTGATGGGTGACTACCGCACCTACGGATACCTGGTAGCTGTGCGGGCGGTCACCAGCGAAGACGCCATGACCGCTGACTGGGCACGGTTGTCCTATGACGTCCTGGCCCAGATATCAAACCGGATTGTCAACGAAGTGCCCCAGGTCAATCGAGTGGTCTACGACATCTCCTCGAAGCCTCCGGCCACCATCGAATGGGAGTAGCTTCACCATGAGGAACACCGGGCGACACCCGTCGGACAGGAGCGGCATCTTCAGCCTCTTTGAGCCCGGCAGTGTGGCCGTGGTCGGTTCAATGAGGGAGGCGCGCTTTGGCGGCTATCAAACGGTGAAGCACCTGCTCGACTTCGGATTCCCGGGCAAGATATACCCCGTCAACCCGAACTACGACACCGTGCTCGGGATGAAGGTCTACCCCAGCCTGAACGACATTGCCGACAGCATCGACCTGGTCGTCATGATGACGGCCGCCTCAGCCGTGCCCGGGATCATCAGGGACTGCGTCGCGAAGAAGGTGAAGACGGCTATTATTGTAGCCGACGGCTTTGCTGAAAGGGACGAAGAGGGGGCCAGGCTTCAGCGCCAGGTGGACAGCATCGCCAGGGCGGGACATCTGCGGGTCCTTGGGCCCAACACGATTGGCGTGGTGAACTCCGCCAACGGGCTGATCACCACACCCTACCGCGTACCGTACGAACAGGTCTTTCGTGGAGGCATCGCCATCTGCAGCCAGACCGGCTTGCTCGGCCCCCAGACCCTGCCCCTCTTCGAGATGCGCTACCCGCTGAGCAAGATATGCGACTTCGGCAACAAGTGCGACATTAACGAGCTCGATCTGCTGGAGTACCTGGCCGGTGACCCACAGACGACGGTCATTGCCATGCATCTGGAGGAGGTACGCGACGGGCGCTCATTCCTGCGCAAGCTGAAAGAGACAGTCCCTGAGAAACCGGTGCTCATTCTCAAACCAGGGCGGACCACGGAGAGCAGAAAAGCCATGACCTCCCACACTGGCTCCCTCGCGGGCGAGGACTATGTCTACGATGGCGCTTTCAGGCAGGCTGGTGCCATACGGGTGGACAGCTTCAGAGAGCTGGTCGACATTCCCAAGATACTCGCCTGGCAGCCATTGCCGCCGGGCAATCGCCTGGCCGTGGTCACGATCTCCGGCGGAGCCGGCGTCCTGGGAATAGACACGGCCGTGCAGCAAGGCCTCACCCTCGCCCACCTGTCGCGGAGCACCCTGGACAGGCTCAGTGACATATCACCGGTGCTCGCTGGCAACCCCATTGACCTCGGCCCCGGACTGCCTGCGTTCATGAAGAGAGGCGACATGGCTTCGCATCTGTACGGGATACTGGAGACACTGGTAAACGATGACAACGTCGACTGCATCTCGGTCGCCTGTCCCTGGATGCTGCGAGGTGCGCTTACCGAGGTCTTCGGCCCACTCCGAAGTACAAGTGTCAAACCAATAGCTTTCTGGGTGCCCAGCCCCAGCCTCACCAGGGCACACGAGATATCCCTCAACCTGGAGGCGCTGGGTTTCCCAGCATACCCCGACTGCGACAGCAGCGTGAGAGCCCTGGCAATTGCCTACAAGTACTCGGTTGCCAGATCGCGAGTTCGCCGGTCCGAGGTGCAAGCACGTTGAGAGTGATGGTTGTCGGTGGCGGCGCCCGGGAACATACCCTGGCCTGGAAGTTACGGAGCAGCTCCAAGGTAGAGCAGCTCTATGTAGCCCCGGGAAATGCTGGCACCGGGGCTATCGCGCAGAATCTGGATGTCTCGCCCACGGACATCCAGTCACTGGCCAGCGCCGCACGAGAGCATAGGATCGACCTGACGGTGGTTGGGCCCGAGGCACCTCTGGCCGCTGGTATTGTTGATTTCTTCCAGAAGGAGGGCCTGCGCATCTTCGGCCCGACCCAGGCAGCCACCCGGATCGAGTCCAGTAAGGTCTTCGCCAAAGGACTGATGCAGAAGTACGGCATCCCCTGCGCCCGCGGACAAGTCTTTTCCTCACGCTCAGAGGCGGTCGACTATGTCAGGTCAAGACCAGCCCCTATTGTCATCAAGGCGGATGGGCTGGCGG
>QMOF01000137.1 GCA_003650185.1 Chloroflexota bacterium
GGCTGAGCGGCTGTTAGACTGGGCAGCCGCACGGCCGTGAACCAAGCGCGCCGTCCCGCGTGGTGGAAGCCAGGCGCCTCCCCGGGCGCTTGCTTCCACCATCGGGTGGTCTGCTGGGCTGGGACAATAGGTCACGAGCTCACGAGAACCCAAGCCGGCTTTTGACACACGAACGGCGAGGCAGGTAATATGATCCAGCAGTCGCGTGCCCTTTCGGCTCCGTTGGACTTGCCGTCGCCGTTCGGCGGGCCAGCGCTTGGCTGCACCGGCAACGGTCTGTCGTGGGGACTGGTGGCCGCCGTAGTGCGGCGTTGCTCGAGATTGATGATTGCTTCAAGAGCGCCCGGGAGTGGGGCAGGGGTGAGTGTCGGCCGCAGGTTGGCTCTCGTAGCATGCGCGTTCGCGGCCATGACGGTGCTCTGCTTGAGCATTTCTCTGCCTGCCGCGGGGCAGAGTTGCCATCTTTACGCTGCCACCGGCCCCCAGTATCAGGGCACCGCAGACACGGAAAGGGTGTTTGGATATACTTCAATGGCAATCGCCCCAAACGGAACGGTCCACATCGCCTGTGGCGGGAAGAAGCTGGTATATGTGGCGTGGGATGGCGAATCATGGTCCAGGCAGCAGGTTGAAGCCCAGGGAACGGGCGAGCACTGTTCCCTGGCGCTCGACGGCTCGGGCTACCCGGCCATCAGCTATCATGATTCCGTCAACAGCCACCTGAAGTACGCCCACTGGAATGGGTCCGCCTGGGACGTGGAGACAGTAGACAGCCAGGACTGGGCCGGCAAGTACACCTCTCTGGCCTTCGATGCCCAGGGCCATCCCGCCATCAGCTACTACAAGGGTAGCTGGGACTACGACCTGAAGTACGCCCACTGGAACGGGTCCGCCTGGGACATCGAGACGGTGGACGGCCCGGGCACCGTCGGCTGGCATAACTGCCTCGCCTTCGACGGCTCGGGCAGTCCTGCCATCAGCTATCATGATGCCCGCTACCACAAGCTCAAGTACGCTTCCTGGGATGGGTCCGCCTGGGATATCGAGATAGCGGGCGAAATCGGTGGCGGCGACGCCTTCACCTCTCTGGCGTTCGATGACTCGGGCAACCCGGCTATTAGCTGCTACCGCTCTTACGTCGGCTATGAGCTATGGTATGCCCACAGGGATGGGGCCTCCTGGAGTATCGAGGTAGTGGACGACATGGCCTCCGCCCGCGACACTTCCCTTGCCTTCGATAGCTCGGGACACCCCGCCATCAGCTACTGCGACGGCGAACAGCGCGCCGTCAAGCTGGCCCGGTGGAATGGCGACTCGTGGAGCCGCGAGGTGGTGATCGAAGAGATAGGCAGCGGGTGGGATACTTCGCTTGCGTTCGATAGCTCAGGCTATCCGGTGGTCAGCTCTTATGGGGCCGTGGAGGACATGCTGAAGCTCAGCCGATGGGACGGCACTTCCTGGGCCGTCGAGACCCTGGAACGCGTGGCGGAGGACACCGGCGGTGGTCTCTTCGACTGCGCCTGCGGGCATGGTGCAAGGGTGACGTCAGCCCGGCTTATCGCAGGCGGAGCCATAGCCAGCCTGTGCTGTCTGACGGGCGTCTACATGGCCAGGAAAGCGGGCAAGCCAGGCAAGCAACAGAGAGTCTAGGGCAAGGAGGGCCTGCAAACAAACGTGACTGACCACCGCCGGAGCCGGGCAGCACAGTCGTGTTCCGCTCGCCAGGGCACGGTATCATGCCGCCCAAAGGCAGTGGCGCTTGCCCTGGCCGTAGCTGTGCTTCTGCTTGGACTGACCAGCCCGCTACCGGTGCTGGCAGCAGCTACCGGTGGCTTCGACAACCCTCAGACCGGGCAACTGTCGGCCGAGCCGGGACACCTTTACAGCGTGTGGGGCTTCTCTCCGTCGGATGTATTTGCCGTGGGAGCGTCCGGCATCGTCCTCCGCTACGACGGGTCATCGTGGAATGAGATGAGCAGCGGCGTCTCCGTCCGGCTGTGGGGTGTCTGGGGTAGCTCGCCATCGGACGTCTTTGCCGTGGGAGCGTCCGGCACCATCGTTCACTACGACGGGTCTTCGTGGAATGCGGTGAGCAGCGGCACCACCGACGACTTTCTCGGGGTTTGGGGCAATTCGGCCTCTGATGTTTTCGCTGTGGGGACTTCGGGCACCGTACTCCATTTCGACGGCGAATCGTGGAGCACGATGGACAGTGGTACTGCGAAAAGCCTCTGCGGCATCTGGGGCACCTCTCCGTCCAACGTCATTGCCACCGGTGACGATGGGGTCATCATCCGGTACGACGGCGAATCGTGGCACCCGGAGGCCAGCGGGACCACTGCCTATCTCCACGGTGCATGGGGTACCTCTCCCTCGGACATATTCGTGGTGGGAGAGAGCGGCACCATCCTCCACTACGACGGCAGTTCGTGGACTGCCATGGACAGCGCTACCTCAGATTGGTACTGGTTGTATAGCGTCTGGGGCAGCTCTTCATCGGATGTCTTCGTCGTGGGCCAGTCAAGCACTCTCCGGCACTTCGACGGCACCAACTGGACTCCGATGGACAGCGGGACAACGCCCGGCATCTGGGACGTCTGGGGCAGCTCTTCGTCGGATGTCTTCGCCGTTGGCAACCTGGGCACCATCATCCACTACGATGGTACTTCATGGAGCGTGCTCAGCGGGGCGGCAGTGGGCGTGGTGGTCAACTCGATCACCCCTTTTCGAGCCATCCAGGGCGAGACGCTCGATGTGACCATCATCGGCCACAATCTGACCGGGGCAACAGAAGTGTACCTTGGCGAGGATATCACCGTGAACAGCTACGCCGTGGAGAGCGCCAAACGGATAACGGCGAACATAACTATTGATGCAGACGCTTCTGCCGGGCCAAGGGATGTATCGGTCACCACGGCCGAGGGCACCGGCACCTTGACTGATGGCTTCACCATCCAGGCCCGGCCTGAGGAAGGCGGAGGACTGTTTGACTGTAGCTGCGGTGAGGAGGAGACTAGTGTCCCGCCCGCTGGACTTGCCATCGGGATGACCCTCTCGGGGCTCTGCTGGGGCGCAGGCTACTACCTGGCCAGAAGGGCCCGGCCACCCACCAGAAGATAGAGACCAGCCCGACTGCCGGACGGCTTCCGGCTATCGGGCCTCACAGGCTGTCAAGGGCGCGGCTGGCACCGGTGGCCAGCCACCAGTGGTGAGAGGCGTCATACCTGCGGCGATGGCGTAACCGTTTTCTCACAAAAACGTAACCTTGAAACAACCCCTGCTCAACCTATTCTTAACCTGGCTGTAAGGCCGCCATAATATCATGTTGGCTGGGTGCTGATCGTCGCTGCTGTCGCATGGGGGGCCAGTCTCTGGGGGGCACAGGTGATGTGTTGCCCGGGTTCTCGCAGGGAACCGGCGTAAGCGCGAGGCATCTGTGTGAGTGGAGGCGGGTGTGCAAGTCCTGACTTTCTCAACCTGCGCGTGGCTTGTCCTTTGCCTGCCTTCGGCATTCGTGCCGTGAACCGCGGGTGAGCTGGTTGGCTGGTGCCCGAAGCCGATGCGCAATACGATATCACACGGTAAGAAAAACGGTGCAGCAGTCGTACTCCTGTTGCTTACCCTGGCTGCGCTGCTGATTTGGCCTCCTACCTTGTCTGCCGCTACGGTCGTTAGCCAGGACGGCTGGGGATGGGAGAACCCCCTGCCCCAGGGACACGATCTGTACGCTGTCTGGTGCAACTCCTCATCCGCTGCCTACGCGGTCGGCCACCATGGCACCATCCTCTATAGCAACGGCTCCTCATGGACCTCAATGACGAGCGGTACCGCACAGGCCTTGTACGGGGTCTGGGGAAGCAGCTCCGATAACGTCTTCGCTGTTGGCACCGGAGGCACCGTGCTGCGCTTCGAGGGCGATACCTGGTCACAGATGAGCAGCGGCACTGCAAGTGCCCTGTACGGCGTCTGGGGAAGTGGCGCTGACCATGTCTTCGCTGTAGGCGACTCCGGCACCATCCTTCATTTCGATGGCGACTCCTGGAGCGATTTGACCAATGCCACAGTCACTACGAAGAAGCTCCGCGGGATATGGGGCAGCGGCCCGGATGATGTCTTCGCTGTGGGTGACTCGGGCACCATTGTCCACTATAACGGCGACCACTGGGCTTCCATGTCCAGCGGCACGTCAGAAGACCTTTACGCCGTCTGGGGCAGCGCCGACAACGACGTCTTTGCCCTGGGCGACAGCGCAGTTATGCGGCACTTCGATGGTAGCTCCTGGACTTCGATGAACTGCGGCTTGGGCCGGGACGGCTATGCCATCTGGGGTAGCGGGCCGGCAGACGTCTATGTTACCGGTAAGGACGGGAGGATCGCCCACTACGATGGCACCTTGTGGAGCCCGATGGACAGCGGCACCAATCGAGGTCTCCGTGGCATCTACGGCAGCGGCCCTTCCGATGTGCTTGCCGTGGGAGAGTACGGCACCATTCTTCACTGCGACGGAAGCTCCTGGAGCCCGGTCAGCAGCGGCGTCATCAAAGACCTCGAGGCAGCATGGGGCTCTGGGCCTTCAGACGTCTTCGTTGTGGGGGACGACGGCACCATTCTCCACCGCGGCGGCGATGCCTGGACGTCAATGGACGCCAACACTACGGCCGATCTAGCCGGTGTCTGGGGCACCTCGTCAGCCAACGTCTACGCAGTAGGAGAGTCGGGCACCGTGGTGCACTATGACGGCGGCGCCTGGACTGTCCTGGCCAACGTCACCACCAACGGCCTCCGCGGTGTTTGGGGCAGCAGCGCCTCCAACATCTATGCCGTGGGGGACTCGGGTACCATTCTGCACTACGACGGTGATTCGTGGGCATCAGTAAGCAGCCCCACCACGAAGGACCTGAACGCCGTCTGGGGCAGCAGCGCCTCCGATGTCTACGCTGCTGGCGCAGATGGCACCATGCTTCACTACGACGGCGACGCCTGGGTATCGATAGGCAGCCCCACCACGAAAAACCTGAACGCCGTCTGGGGCAGCAGCCCCACCGATGTCTTTGTGGTGGGCGACTGGGGCACCGTCCTGCACTACAACGGCGTCTCTTGGAGCCAGTTGAGCACCGACACGATCGACAGGCTCAGCGCCGTCTTCGGCAGCAGCGCTACCGATGTCTTCGCCGCGGGCGACTGGGGCACCCTCCTGCACTACGACGGCACGTCCTGGAGCCCGACCAGCAGCGGGACAAGAAGGTCGTTCTCCGGTCTCTGGGGCACTTCGGCCTTTGACTACTTTGTGGTGGGAGCGTACGGCACCATCCTGCACTATCCCGAGCCTGCCGCGCCGTGCATAGACGGGGTAACCCCAAGCCAGGGTATGCAGGGCGCGACCCTGGACGTGGCCATCAAGGGAGCCAACTTCAGCGGCGCCAGCAGCGTCGACTTCGGCCCAGGGATAACGGTCAACCTGCCTTTCAGCATCGACTCCCCTAGCCAGATAACAGCCAGTATCACTATCCAGAGTGGTACCGCGCTGGGCCCGCGAGACGTGACGGTCACCACACCCGAAGGGACAGCCACCCTGGTGGACGGCTTCACCGTGAACAACAGGCCACCAGACCAGCCAGGCAACCTGTCGCCAAGCGACGGGGCAATCGGTCAAAGCCCGACGCCGACGCTGGAATGCTCAGCCTTCTCAGATGACGACCCTGCCGATGAGCACGCTGCCTCTCAATGGCAGGTCAGGACCGCTTCCGGCGACTATGCAAGCCCCGTCTTTGACAGCGGCCTGGACGCCTCCAACCTGACCCAGATCGTCGTGCCCGCGGGCAGACTGGACGGCAACACTACCTATTACTGGCATGTCCGCCTCCGGGACAGCCGCGGCGACTGGTCGGAATGGTCAAAGGAAACATCGTTCGCCACCAAGAACCGTGCACCCTACGCCCCCACCAACGTCTCTCCCTTCGACGGGGCCGACGGAATCAGCGTGGCGCCCACGTTGCAGTCGTCGGCCTTCTCCGACCCCGACGGCGACGGGGGCCATGATGCCTCGCAGTGGCAGGTGAGGGAGTCCAGCGCCCCGGCGGACTACTCCGTCACCGTATTCGACAGCCAGACCAGCAGCCCCAGCCTCACCCAGGTCACCCTGCCGTCGGATACACTGGACGGTCATACCACCTACTGCTGGCGCGTTCGCCACCAGGACAATCACGGCGCCTGGTCCGGCTGGTCAACCGAAACATCGTTCACCACCGAGAACC
>QMOF01000138.1 GCA_003650185.1 Chloroflexota bacterium
CTCACCCTCAGGGTTGGGCTGAGCTATACCCTCACTGCGTCAGCACCCCCTGAGCTCCTCGGCCCGGGGTGAGACCTAACCTGGCATCGCCGCCAACTTGCGCACGACGTCGTGCGGAAGTCAGGTTGGTCCGTGTGCCCTGCTTCCTGTTCCCTTCCTTCTACAGCAGCCTTGACCATTCGGGCCCCCGGAGCTGAGGGGCGCCGTCACCACCAGCGCCTCGCTCAGCCCGGGTTGGGGGGGGCTGCCCACAACCGGTGCCGCCCATCCAGCACCGTGCCATCATCCGATACCTCCAGCGGCACTTTGACGGCTCTCACCGCGATGTCAGCGCAGAAGCCCTCCCACTCACTGTCGCGCATGTCCGGGATGAGACGGGCGAGTGGTTGCTGCTTCAGCGCTTTGGGGTCCTTCACTGTCACCAACCGTGATCCATTTGTCACGGATCGTAGGGTGACGACCTGCGTAGGCCCAGCCACTCATAGCCTCCTTTCCAACTCTTCTGCAGCGTGCGCCTTACTGTGCTTGCGCCTCCTCCGCGCCTGCGCACTCTTCAGTGCCAAGCGGGTCATGTGCGCTTTCAACGCAGCTTCCGCGCGCCTGTTCCTCTCTGCTTCGCTGAGATCAGGGTCACCCGGGATAAATCTTTTCATGAAACCCCGGCGCGCGGGGGCGGTCAGCTCTTTTGCATCGTACTTTGCACTCTTCGCCAAACCGCCGAGCCTGCCCCGAAGCCTTCGCTCACTACTGTTCATCACCGCCTCCCCGCCGCGGTGGGCGGAGGACTATATCGTCGAACGTAAAGGTGACCTCGAGCACGTCCGGGTCTCGATTGAGGCGCAGCCACCGCACCGGGACGATGAACATCTTCGAACCCGTCCCGACCGTTTTTAATTTGATATCGATGACCCTTGACATCTCGATCATCATCACTTAAACTCTCGCATGAAGTGGGTGTGCAGTTATCGTACACGGCGATGTTTATCATAAACACGCTACGCAATGATGTCAAGCCCCAGCGCGGTTATTAGGTGTTATAACTGCAGCGCGACTGCACATCAGGGGGTGAGTAATGCGGAAGGGTTACAGGTCAGAGGTCAAGGCAGAGGCTATCACCAGGCGCTATCAGGGTATGACCTGGCCGGAGGTACAGGCCGCCATACAGAAGAAGTTTGGCGTTCGGGTATCTGTCCGCCAGATGCAGACGTGGTACCAGAACTACAGGGACAGTGATCACACTGAAGGGATGGAGTACATTGCCAGGGCCATAGAGATGGCGGCAAACGAGGCAAAACCATTGGCGCAGGCCAAAATGATCGGGGAGGTCTTTCCCCTGTGGATGCACCTGCTGGGTGAGCCGTATAACCTGGCTCCCGAAGAGGCGGCATGGGTCAGCACGCTTGTTGTCTTCGAGTCTCAAATTGGGAGGGACCGCCTGGACCAAGTCTGGCAACAGTATGTACGGTACCGCGACATGATTCAACAGTCAGGCATCAAGGTCAAGGGATAGTGGCGTAGGGCCCCTGGTAGAGTCTTGGAGGGAGGGGCCAGGGCAGCCCCTGCCCCTGCGGTGTGACGCAGCCAAGGGGTCGGTGTCCCTTAAGTGACCGGCTCCGGCGTGCCCTCGCGCTGCCTGATGTTGACTGCCTTCGTTCTGTTATAGCGCCGACCACACAATGCAGGTATCACGGTAAACGCGCTTGAACGGTGGCCAGCCCTGGGGCCTCATAGGTCCGTAGTATCCTATTCTGTAGATAGAAGAGCGGAGCTTAGCGATCGACCTGCTTCCCGGCCACACAAAGGCGAACAGGTCCCGACAAGGCACGAGTCGGCCCTGGTAGAATACCAGGCAAGTGAGCAGCCGGGACCCCGTCCCCGCGAGCGCTACCCGGTCGCCTCGTGCATACACTTGCGTCCGACGCCACTCTCCAGGTCTTAGTATTACCCCCTTCCGTCGGTGTCCTGCAACTCGTTATACACACCACAACCTCAAAACCGGTCCCCCGGACTCAGGCGTCTGTGCGCTTCCCTGGCCCGTTCGTCGGCGGCGGATGCCGCGTACCTGGAGAGCATGGCCCGACTTTGCCAACCGGCGAGACGCATCAGGTCGGTCTCACTACCGCCGCTGGCCATCCAGAGATGCGCCCACGTATGCCTCAGCAAGTGGGTGTACTTGTTGCCAAGTCCGGCCTGGTGTGCCCGGTCCCTTACTACCTGGTAGATGCCAGAGGGGGTCATCGGACCGCGTCTGCCCAGCCAGAGTTCGGGACGAGCGGCGTCGGAGTGGGAGGCCCGGGCCCGGAGATAGCGGTCGAGGTCCCTGGCACACTTGCTGCCGAACGGCACGGTCCGGAGGCGGCGGCCCTTCCCCATGACGGTAGCAACCTGATTGTCCAGGTCCAGGTCGTCCACGGTAAGGCCGGCCAGCTCGTTACGTCTGAGTCCGGAATCGAGCAACAGCCTGATGATGGCCATGTCGCGCCTGGCGGCGAAGTTGCTACCTGCGCACGCCTTCAGCAATGCCTTGATCTCGGCTTCCTTCAAGACCGGGGCTGGTTGCTCGGGTAGCCGTGGTGGCCTCATGTTCCGCATAGGCGACTCTTTGATTTCCCCTTCCTCGACAAGCCAGGCGAAGAACCTGTGCAGGCCCCTGTAGCGATTGTGGGCGGTAGCCGGTCTGCACCTGGTCAGCAGGTCCTCGATGAAGGCTTCCACGTAGTCCCTGTTTATCCTGGTCACTTCTGTGCTCATGCCTTTGGCCTTCAGAAACCGGGTGAACTGCTTGACGGCCTCGGCATAGGTCTCCTGGGTCTTCTCACTGGAATTACAGGCCCGCAAAGCCCGAATAAATGACGGAAGCAGGATCTCCGTAGATACGGCGGAATCGACTTTGCTCATGCCTGGCACCCCCTGACTTTTTGGCATAAGTTATCATCTGAAGATGCGGTCTGTCAAGGGGCAAGATCAGGCAGGCTGTCGAATTAGGAAGGAAAAGCGGGAGACGGGACTCGAACCCGCGACATCCTGCTTGGAAGGCAGGAACTCTACCAGCTGAGTTACTCCCGCAGGAATGGCTGAAAGAACCGATGCGCCACCCGCCCTCTGCGATCAGGCGACGACCTCCTTTCCCTCGGGCCTCCCGTGTTCAATAATACAACAGCCGCCTGCTGAACGTCCACCAGGTAACAACGAAGGTTACTGCCAACGTTTGGTCGGTAGAACCCTGGACGGCGTTTCTAGTCTGGCTTGGCCTTGTCCGGCTATTGAGTTGAGAAGCTGGGCCCAAGATCGGTTGGCATGCGGTTCGCTGGTGGCTGGAAGCGGTGCTTCCAGCCAGTCTCCATCGGCTTTGGCGGAGGCCTTCCCGGGTAGGCCGGCTACGGGTACTGGCAGGCGCTCAGGCACGGCTTCTTTGCTTCTGCGAGTTACCCAGAGATGCAGTCTGCCTGCTTCCCTGAGGTTGATGAGCCTGGCCATTCTATTCTCCCTTCCTCCCGCTGCAGGGCAATCGAGGTACTGTCTGCTTCCACCATCAAGTAGGGCACCTGCCGGCCCTCGCTCCAGGGAAGTACCCCGTCCTCAAAGAGCTCGGCCATCTGTCTCTCCTCCTCGTTTATCTGGTGACCCACTGTCCGGCCTACCAGACGGTGGATGGTAGTATGGGAAATACCCTGCGGCAAGGCAGCCTGGAGAATCTGGGCGCAGTTCCCGAAGGGCAGGTGGCTGGAGAGAAAGGTAGCCAGTTCCTCTACCCTGGGGCTGGCCTGACTCCTTTTCCTCAAGCCCAAGGCCTCATCCAGCAGGCAACGCGCCTTTGTCCTCTGCTATCCCGATATAGGCCCTCTTTGACCCCTCACAGCCCGTACTGACATGGCAGACGAGATGACCCAGACCATGATATTCTTGAATCTGCTGGTGGCAGTGTATGGCTGGCTGGTACATCCGGTCGGGTGGGGGAGTGCGCTTGACGGTCTGGGGCTGCGCCATCGTATAGCTGCTGGTCCTGAGGAGCGTCAATGTGCTCGCCTACCGGGTAATGGACAGAATGCTGGAAAGACAGCCATCTCCGGCAGCTTCCGGTCCTAGTCCGGCTTAGGAGGTACAGGCGCAAATGACTGGCGAACGGGACAGGGTAATCGATGCGCCGGACATAGACGCTGTTATCTTCGATATGGACAGCGTGGTGTCCGATACGGCTAGCATTCATGCCATGGCCTGGAAACACCTGTTTGATCAATACCTGAAACAGCGTGCCCGCCAGAATGGAGAGCCGTTTCAGCCGTTTGACGCCGATAGCGACTACAGGCGCTACTTGGACGGGAAGCCACGCTACGATGGCGTCAAGAGCTTCCTGGAATCGCGGGGCATTTCCCTGCCCTACGGCAACCCAACTGATGCCCCTGACCGCGAGACGGTCTGTGGCCTGGGCAATCGGAAGGACAGGTATTTTCTCGATCACTTGCGGGAGCGACCGCCCAAGGCCTTTCCTTCGTCAGTCAAGTTCATTCGGGATGTCAGGGCAAGGGGCGTTCGGACTGCGGTCATATCTTCCAGCCAAAACTGTGCTGATATCCTGGAAGCGGCGGGCGTCGGAGACCTGTTTGACGTGAAAGTGGATGGCGTGGACGTCGGCAAGCTCGGTTTGAAGGGGAAACCAGACCCGGCAATTCTCCTCGAGGCTGCCAAAAGGCTCGGCGTCGAACCTTCACGTGCCATGGGTATCGAAGTCACCCTGGCGGGCGTTGAAGCTGGCTATCGTGGCGGATTCGGACTGGTGGTCGGTGTGGACATGACCGGACAGGGTGAGCGACTCAAGGAGCGAGGCGCCCATCTGGTAGTCCATGACCTCGGTGATCTGGTGATCAATCGTGGCAGCCACTCCGCCGAGACAGCGGCGAGTGCAGCAGAAGACCTCCCGTCGGCTCTGGACAGGAGAGAGGAAATCGCACAGCTTATCGAAAGCAGTGTACCAGTTGTTTTCCTGGACTATGATGGGACATTGACGCGCATTGTAGACAAACCGCCCCAGGCCCTACTCCCCGAGGAGACGCGGGAGACGATGGTGCGGCTGATGGCCTGCTGCCCCGTGGTCATCATGAGCGGGCGAGACCTCAACGACGTCCGTAATATGGTCGGCATTGAAGGTCTTGTCTACGCCGGAAGCCATGGCTTTGACATCGCCGGGCCGCAAGGTCCATATCCCGACCAGGGGCGCGGCCAGCAGTTCCTGCCAGCGCTCGACGGCGCTGAGGCAGAGTTAAAGCGCATGCTGGAGGACATACCTGGTGTCTGGGTTGAGCGCAAGCGGTTTGCCGTCGCGGTCCACTACCGCGGCATGGAAGACCGCTATATGGGCGAACTGGAGCACCGGGTGAACAAGGTATACGAGCAACACCCTGAGCTACGAAGGTCAACCGGTAAGAAGATATTCGAGCTTCGCCCCGATGTCGACTGGGACAAAGGCAAAGCCCTGCTGTGGCTGCTTGAAACGTTCGAACTGCATAGCAGTCCCGTTATACCCTTGTACATTGGCGACGATCTCACTGATGAGGATGCCTTTCAAGCAATTCGTGACCGTGGCATTGGCATAGTGGTCGGCCAGCCGCCACACCGGACGGCTGCGCGCTATATGCTGCAAGACCCGGCCGAGGTGAAGGCATTCCTTGATTTTCTGGCCGCGTTGCTGGAAAGAGGGGCGCAATGAGCGCCTGGTCACGAAGGTATGAAGGTTTTGATCCTGACCAGGAGGGATTGAGAGAGGCACTGTGCACACTGGGCAAGGGCTATTTCGCCACGCCCGCCGTCGCGCCAGAGTCAAACGCCGATGGCGTTGACTATCCGGGACATACGTTGCTGGCTGTCACACCCGTCTTGGATCACATATTGACGGGCACACCGTGGAGAACGAGAGCCTGGTCAATGTGCCGAACTGACTGCCCCTCGCTTTCCGGCTGGAGGGTGCCAACTGGTCCGATGTACCCCACGTGGAACTTCTCGACTACTACCAGAAACTCGATCTGCACAGAGGCGTGCTGACCAGGTCCCTTGAGATTGCACGCCTGGCCCAAGCATGGCTACGTACAACCGGTCGCTCGACCGCTACCAAGTCCAGAAAAGGTTATGGTACCAGATGAGTTCCACGATACCTACCCCGGAGCTGATGAGGCGGGCCTCAACAACAACTCGTACACCAACATTATGGCTGTCTGGGTCATGCGTCGCGCCCTGGATACGCTTGGACTGC
>QMOF01000139.1 GCA_003650185.1 Chloroflexota bacterium
GCCTGCCCGAGGAGGGCAGCATGGGCGGCGTAGTGAAACGAGCGGATCATGCTGGCCACGTCCCTCAAGGGTGAGCGCTTCAGACGGCGCTCGGAAACCGGCCGTGCCGGCTCCCCCTCGAAGTCTATGATGACGAACTCCCGGCCGGTGTAGAGCACCTGACCCAAATGATAGTCGCCGTGACAGCGAATGCGCATTCCGGTGATCTTTCGCTTGAGGATGGCCCGGAAGCGCGCCAGTATCTCGCTCTCCAGGGCAAGCACTCGCTGGGCGTCTTGCTTCAGTTCCAGGGGGACATCGTCGATGTGATCGCGGAGCAGTTCCAGCGCCTGGACGGCCATGCTTCGCATGGCATGGTTCACGGAGCGCTGATAGATAGCCGAGAACGGCTCAGGGGCGAACTCCCGGTCGTCCCAGTCCAGTGATAGGGCCAGATGAAGCTCGGCAGTCTGCTGCCCCAGCAGGCGTGCCGAGGCCAGGTAGGGGCCGACCGTCTCCCCGGCTATAGCAGGCAGGTTGCTCCTGCACAAGGCCAGCAATGAACTCTTGACGTGGGGCAAAGCGCGTCCCTCTGACTGAGACAGAACGAGCTCAAAGTAATGGGCCAGGCAGTCAAGGGTGTATGTCCAGGCATCTCCTGCGTTCAACACATATCCGTGCAGAATCCCCAGAGTGATGTTGGCGAAGCTCTTCCGCGATCGGTACTCGAGGGCGCCAGCTACAGGAGGCACATGCGGGAAAGGTACCTTCTCAGTGAGGAAACGACCGATCTCCAGCTCCGGATTCGTCTCCGCATCAAGGCGCCGATACAGCTTCAGCAGAAGCCGGTCTCCGTACATCATGGAGGTGTTGCTCTGTTCCGCCTTCATAGGGGCTGGGGTCAGGGCGGTCCTGGCCGGGCCGCGGACCTTGCGGAACACTCTAGTGGGGAAGGCCGCCATTTCCCCAACCTCCCCCCGAAAGCGCCGACGCCGGGCAACAGCCTCGAGCAAGGCATCGCAGAAGTCCGCATCGAACAGCGCATCATAGACCACCCCTTCTCTACCCCCATCCCTGCTTTTCAGCTTGAGACGGGCCACTACAGCCCGAGGAGAATCGACCAGCAGTTGCTCTGCCCGGTCGCCGGAGGCAAAAGCAAGTGGAACGAGGTAGGTTTCCGGCTCTCCTTCAGTGTACTCGAGCCGGACCAGGACCAGATATGAGAGAGAATCGTCGTGAGTCACCGGGATAACGTCTCCGATCTCTGAAGACTGGATGTGGCGTCCCTTGCCGCCAAACCAGCGCTGCCTCAGCATGTAGTAGGGCAGTATGCCCTCCAGCGTCGCCCTGGTCCGCTGCTCGAAGATGTTCTCCCACCTGGCTGTAAGGGCAAGCTGAGGCACGGGGGCCTCGGCCGGCCTCTCAACGGGTCTGATCTGCGCCGGTCCCTGTGGCACCAGGGAGAACCAGTAGAAGGCATAAGGACTGAGGGTGACGAAGTAGGGTGCTTCGCCGATCGGCGGGAACTCAGACCGGCCGAATACCTCGACCGGCACATTCCCCTTAAACTCGCTCAGATTCAAGCTGACATGCTGGGCTACGCGTGATAGATTGGCCACCACCACGATGGTCTCATTCTCATAGCGTCGGACAAAGGTCAGCACCTTGCGGTTGTCATGGTGCAGAAACTCCACGCTGCCCCGGCCAAATGCCTTGAAACGCTTTCTCAGCGCAATGAGCCGCTTCATCCACCAGAGGAGTGAGTCGGGGTTGTTCTGCTGCGACTCAGCATTGACAGCCTCGTAATGGTACTCAGGATCGATGATCACCGGCAGGTATAGCCTCTGCGGGTTCGTTTGCGAGAATCCGGCGTTCCGGTCAGGGCTCCACTGCATCGGGGTGCGGACTCCGTTGCGGTCCCCGAGGAAGAAGTTATCCCCCATGCCGATCTCGTCCCCGTAGTAGATGATCGGAGTTCCCGGCAACGAGAAGAGAAGACTGTTCATCAGCTCAATCTTCTTCCGGTCATTGTTTAGCAACGGGGCCAGGCGGCGCCTGATGCCCAGGTTTATCCGGGTAAGCGGGTCATGGGCAAAGACGCGATACATGTAGTCGCGCTCCTCATCGGTCACCATTTCCAGTGTCAGCTCGTCATGATTGCGCAGGAAAAGGCTCCACTGGCAGGTGTGCGGGATGGACGGGGTCTGCTGCATGATGTCTACAATAGGGAAGCGGTCCTCCATGCGGGCAGCCATGAACAGCCGTGGCATCACGGGGAAATGGAAAGCCATGTGGCATTCATCGCCATCCCCAAAATAGGCCGCCGCATCTTCAGGCCACTGGTTGGCCTCCGCCAGGAGCATGCGGTGCTCGAAATGTCCGTCCACATGGCGTCTCAAATCCTTGAGGAAGGCGTGGGTCTCTGGCAGGTTCTCGCAGTTGGTGCCCTCGCGCTCGTACAGATAGGGCACCGCGTCCAGCCGAAGCCCGGAGACGCCCAGCCCGAGCCAGAAATCGACTACTCGAAGGATCGCCTGGCGAACCATGGCGCTACCGTAGTTCAGGTCAGGCTGATGCGAGTAGAACCGGTGCCAGTAGTAAGACCTGGCCACGGGGTCCCATGCCCAGTTGGAGGACTCGAAGTCCTTGAAAATGATGCGTGCTTCCTTGTACTCGTCGGCAGTGTCACTCCAAACGTAGAAATTGCGCCAGCGGCTACCCGGCGGTGCACGCCGTGCCCTCTGGAACCAGGGATGTTGGTCCGAGGTGTGGTTCATGACGAGCTCAGTGATAACCCGGAGTCCCCGCCTGTTGGCCTCTTGCAGGAAGTGCCTGAAATCACGGAGCGTGCCATAGGCAGGATGGACATCGGTGTAGTCGCTGATATCATAGCCATCGTCCTTCAGGGGCGAAGGATAGAAAGGGAGTAGCCAGATAGCGGTGACTCCCAGGTCCTGCAAGTAGTCCAATTTCTCGGCCAGACCGGCGAAGTCGCCCACGCCGTCTCCATTGCTGTCGTAGAAGGCACGCACGTGCAACTCATAGACGATGGCGTCCTTGTACCACAGTGGGTCCTCCTCCAGCCAGAATGACTCCTTTTTTCTCTTCTTTCTCACGGGCATGTCCTGTTTCGATAGATTATCCGACGGCCCGCTCACTGACCAGGACGCAGCATACGGAAGATGTGGGCCGGGACGACCTGTGGATTGAGCTCCACGTAGTTGCGCCGACCCTGCCAGGCATAGCGGGCATCGCTGAGCAGGTCGTGCACCTGGTAGGGTTCCGAAGGGTTGAGTCCGAAGGTCTCGAGCGGCAATTCCACCCAGCCTGACTGCGTGTAACGGTAGTCCAGGTTGACCACCACCACAATGACATTGGACAGGTCTTCGGTCTGTTTGCTGTAGCAGACTATCTGATCGTTGTCTACCGTGTGGAAACGCAGGCTCCAATCGCTGTGGAGCGCAGGATTGTCCCGCCGAATCCGGTTGACCCGGGCAATAAACTCCTTCAGGCTATCAGGCCTGTCCGTATCCCAATGCTTGATCTCGTACTTCTCTGAGTCCAGGTATTCTTCGCTCCCCGGCTCCTTTGGTCGGTTCTCGCACAGCTCGAAGGCCGGCCCGTAGATGCCATAGCTGGCACCGAGCGTTGCTGCCAGGACAAGGCGCGTCATGAAGGCAGGCCGCCCGCCTGACTGAAGGTACTCCGTCAGGATGTCCGGCGTGTTTGTCCACAGACTGGGCCGGAAGTACTCTCGAACAGGTGTTTGGGTAAGCTCGGTGAAATAGTCAACGAACTCCCACTTCGTATTGCGCCAAGCGAAATAGGTGTAGGACTGGGTGAAGCCCAGCTTGGCCAGCCGATACATGATCTTGGGGCGGGTGAACGCCTCAGACAGGAAGATGGTGTCCGGGTGCTTCCGCTTCACGTCACCGAGAAGCCACTCCCAGAAGACAAAGGGCTTGGTGTGGGGGTTGTCCACCCGAAAGATACGAACACCTTGGTCGATCCAGTATAGCACCACGCTCCTCAGCTCCTCCCATAGCTCTTGCCAGTGCTCCGTTTCAAAGTCGAAGGGGTAGATGTCCTGGTACTTCTTGGGCGGGTTCTCGGCGTACTGCACCGACCCGTCCGGCCGCCAGCGGAACCACTCGGGATGCTCGGCCACGTAGGGGTGGTCCGGGCTGCACTGGAAAGACATGTCCAGGGCGATCTCGATGCCATGCTCTCGGGCCCTGGCCATCAGCCGATGAAAGTCGTCCAGTGTGCCAAGCTGTGGGTGAATGGCCTTGTGCCCGCCTTCCTCAGCACCGATGGCCCAGGGGCTGCCCGGGTCCTCAGAGTCACCCATGGGGGCGTTGTTCTTGCCCTTTCGGTTGGTGCGTCCGATGGGATGAATGGGCGGAAAGTATAGGACATCAAAACCCATCGAGGCAATGTACGGCAGCTTGGCCTCGCAGTCCCGGAAGGTGCCGTGTCTTCCCGGCTCCGGGGTGCATGAGCGGGGAAACATTTCGTACCAGGAGCTGAAGCGGGCCTTCTCCCGGTCAACCACTACCGCAAGGTCCACCGGGTAGGTGACAGCAAGGCCTCTGTCGGGGTACCTGGACACAAGCGCAGCGACCTCATCGCTCAGGGCCAGGTCGATCCTGGCCTGCTCCGAATCTACCTGCGCCTGAAGGCTTCGGGCCCATCTCCGCAGTTTCTGCGCGCTGCCACCAGAAGCACGGCCGGCGGCATCTGCTATCAGTTGTGCCCCCGTGAGCAGCTCAACCGCCACCTCCTGCCCTGCTGCGACCTTCTTCTCCAGGTCCCGCCGCCACGTCTGGAAACGGTCAATCCAGGCTGTGATGCTGTAGTAGTAGCGCCCCAGTCGGGTGACCCTGAAGGCGGCCCGCCAACGGTCGTTCACCAGAAGCTGCATGGGCACCTCAACCCATGCCGAATCGCTGTCTGCCCGGTAGAGCAGAACAGCCGACAGGGCATCATGGCCATCGGAGAAGATGTCTGCCTCCACCACCACCTCCTCGCCAATGGTCCGCTTTATGGGGAAGCGGCCGCCGTCGACCTCGGGCTCGACGCGCTCGATGACTACCCGTTTTCTGCCTTCCTCTACCGGCACCTTATCTACCTCTGTGCGCTTGGCCATACCAGCCCACCTGGACACGATCAATATGTGTTGCGAATCCCTGGGGAGCCAGTGGAGAGGCACCCCGCAAGAAAGTCACGTTGCGGATGTTACGTGACCGCCGATTGACTGTCAAGGGACAATTTGCTTCGCGTAACACGTGGCCAAGGACCTGAAGGCTGCCTCAGCAAAGAGTAACCGAAACGAGCGCGAGATATCGGCCAGGTTGGGCCAGTAGAAGGGGCCAAAGGCTGGCGCTCGTTCCACAGAAGCGCGCCTCGGGTAGGGCTGGCCGGCCTCAATAAACGCTCACTGTAGAATAGGACTACCCTCAACGTGCTCAGGGAAACATCTGGCACCATCCGCTGGCTTGCACCCCGCCCCGCCCACACTACCGAAGCAGCGTTCGGACAGGTCTGAAGACCTGGCCCCATAGCACGGCGCCTGCTCCGCACGCGGTGGCCTCGGCTGCCATGTCGGCGCCACTCAACGGGGACAACCCCCTCCCTCCAACCACCTATCGACCCCAGAAGGGGTCTCCTACAGACTGGTGACCCTGTAGGAGAGCCTTTCCAGGCTCGACCGGGGATGGGGCAGCCAGACCGGGCGCACCACGAAGCCAGGTTTCAGGACTCCCCGCTTCCGGCTACACGGCGGGGACAGAAGACCGGGCAGCAGGTATGTACATCCGCTCGGTGTACTCTTTCACCATCCGCCTGGCACAGAAGAGAGGCATAACGGAGCGAATGGCCTCCTTTACCATGCGGACCCAGCCGTGGGGCACTCCGCTGCGGTCCATGGCATAGTAGAGCGGCACAATCTCGTTCTCAAGCAGGGTGTACAGCGACTCCGCATCAGTGCAGTCCTCCTCTGTCGCGTCAGGAGCTGTCCCCTCAGCCCCGATCACCCAGCCGTTGGCACCGTTGTAGGCTTCACGCCACCAGCCGTCGGGAACGCTGAAGTGAAGGACGCCGTTCATCGAAGCCTTCATCCCGCTGGTCCCGCAGGCCTCTTGAAGGCGGCGCGGCGTGTTGAGCCAGACATCCACGCCCTGGACCAGGTAGTGCGCCATATGCATGTCGTAGTCCTCGACAAAGGCTACTCTGCCCTGGA
>QMOF01000140.1 GCA_003650185.1 Chloroflexota bacterium
AGTTGGGATCACCCCCATGCACGGCTGCCTTGACCAGCGGGGAGCTCACCACAGCACGGGCAGCCAGCCGCGCCTCTCGCAGGCTGCGCGCCCCTTCAACCCTGACCTCGATCAGCTTCGTCGCCCCTTCTCCGTCCCGGGCAATGCACTTCGCCAGGTGCAGGCATACCTCGCCTAGCGCTTGCTCGAATAGCTCGGCCTCAGCCGTCTCGGCCCGAATCGGCTCGTTCCCGGCAAGCCCGTTGGCCAGCAGCAGCACTGTGTCATTGGTACTGGTATCGCCATCGACAGCAATCATATTGAAGGACGCGTCCACAGCCCGTTGCAGGGCTGCCCGGGCCAGGCTGGCATCCACCGCGGCATCCGTGGCAACGAAGCACAGCAGGGTGGCCATATCGGGATAGATCATCCCCGCGCCCTTGGCCACGCCGCCGATCACGGTCTCCCTGCCCCCGATAGTGGTGCTCACTGCTATCTCCTTCGCAACCGTATCCGTGGTCATCATGGCTCTGGCCAACTGATGCCCCCCGTGGCGCGAGACTACAATCTGACCGATCCCCGCCCTGACTCGATCCATCGGCAACGGCACACCGATCACCCCGGTGCTGGCCACGAGCACCGCTTCCGACCTTATGCCCAGCTTCTCGCCAGCAATGTCCGCCATCTCCAGCGCGTCAGCCAGGCCTCGATCGCCCGTGCAGGCGTTGGCGCACCCTGAGTTGACCACCACCGCCTGGGCGCTGCCGGCGGCCAGCCTCTGCTGACACAGCAGCACCGGGGCAGCCTTGACTTTGTTGGTGGTGAACACCCCGGCAGCAACGCAGGGTGCCTCCGAGCACAGCATGCCCAGATCCAGGACACCGTCGCCCTGTTTGATCCCGCTGCAACAGGCGCCAGCCTCGAAGCCCCTGGGTGAGGTTATTGTCCCCTGGGCAATCGGCTTAAGCTCAAGCCCTGTCATCGCAAAGGTGTCAAGGTATTATAGAACGGCGCCCGGGCGCTGTCTAACGGCCCGGAGCGCAAGGCCCCACCCCGGATAGAGTTTACCCACATGACCCCCTGGCCGTATAATCCGCCCAATGGCACATAAGCCCGTCAGACTCGGCCCAAGCCGCAGCAGTGGACTCCATCGAGCAGCGCTGGCTCTCTCCCTTGTTCCCGCGCCAGCGATGGTGCTGGCCTTCCTGATAATCGCTTGCCACAGCCTGGCACACGGCGATCCCCATTACTTCGGCTACAACTATTTCCTGGTCGTCCTCGGCTGGGTTGCCCTCTTCCTGTTGCTCGCTGCCTGCTCCCGGAAAACGCCCCTCTATGGTGGCCTGCTTTCCGTCGTGCTCTCGGCTTGCCTGATAGTCTGGGTCTCACGCGCCTGGTGGCTGGTGCTTCTGTATGCCATTGTGATGTTCAGCGGCTTGCTTTACCTCATCGCCTGGCTGGAAGGCAGGAGAGCGGGACGGCCGTAAATACACGTAACCGAGGGCCACAGGTCAGCCTCTTGGAGCAGCAGCCCCAGCCACCATGAGCGCCTTCTCACGGCCCAAGGCAGTCCTGCCGTCCATGGTTGTCCTCCGGAACACCCCCAGTGGCCAACGGTACGATTCCGTCGCGACGGCCAGCAAACCCACCCCAGCTTTCCCACGGCTGCCGAGCGCCAGGCTTGCATGCCTTCTGCCTGGAATGGTACAATTCTATCAGTCTGAGGAAAACGCGGTGCGCCTACCTAATATACGCACTATCAGCCATTTCGCTGGCGCTTTCGCCTCTGATTGTTACCACCTTCTTACTGCACCGCGCGAATTGGTGCCTCTGGGCCAGCGGGGGCTTCACCGCACCAGACCTGGACGACTATTGTCGCAGACACTGGAATGCGCGGCCATCGATCAGTCGATGTAGTGGCACAGAGCATGCCGGGGCCGCTTGCGGCACCAGGCTCAGGCTAATATCTCAGTCAAAATCGCGGAAGGAGGTTAGACAACCATGGCGGCAGAGGTAATAAGCGGCACCAAAGTTGCGGAGGAGATTCGCGCCGAGTTGAAGGAGAAGACAAAGGAGATCAAGGAGAAGAAAGGGATAACCCCGGGGCTGGCCCTGGTGCGGGTCGGTGAGGACCCGGCTTCAGTCTCTTATGTATCGGGCAAGACCAAGGCCAGCGAGGAAATAGGCATCTTCTCCGAGACCATCGTGTACCCGGAGAGCGCCAGCGAGGAGCAGCTCCTGGCCAAGATCGACGAGCTGAACAAGGACTCCAGGTTCCACGGAATCCTGGTACAGCTCCCGCTCCCGAAGCACATCAACGCAGACAAGGTTCTGGAAGCCATCGATCCCCGGAAGGACGTCGACGGATTCCACCCGGTTAACGTGGGCAGGCTGCTGATCGGCGACCCCTATTTCATGCCGTGCACCCCGCGCGGTGTCCAGGAGCTACTCATCCGCAGCGGCAACAGCCCTGAAGGAAAGCACGTGGTTGTCTGCGGCCGCAGTAACATCGTGGGCAAGCCGGTGATGGCCATTCTGATGCAGAAACAGAAGGGTGCCAATGCCACAGTCACTGTAGTCCATACCGGTACAAAGGACATGGCTTCCATAGTCAGGCTGGGAGATATTGTGATTGCTGCCATGGGTGCTCCTCAGGTAATAAAGGCGGACATGATCAAAGACGGCGCCGTTGTTATCGACGTAGGGGTCAACCGCATTCCAGACGCCACAAAGAAGAGCGGGTTCAGGCTGGTGGGGGACGTTGACTTTGAGCCTGTCAGCCAGAAAGCAAAGGCCATCACGCCGGTGCCAGGGGGCGTCGGCCCGATGACGGTCACCATGCTCATGGCCAACACTGTCAGAGCCGCCGAACAGCAGGCGAAATAGCAGCAAAGGAGGAACGTCGCAAACTAGAATCCGTGGACTCAGCAACACAGTGGACTCAGAAGCAAAGACCTAAAATCTGGTGCAGGAGGTATTCGTGGCTTACGACGCGACCAAGCTAAAGGACTGGCAGATCTCCGAAGCGGCTGAGGAGAACATGCCAAAGCCCTACGACTGGGTGGATATCCTTGGCCTGGAAAAGGACGAGATCATCCCCATGGGGCGACTGTGCAAGCTCGATTTCATGAAGATCATGAACCGCCTCAAGGACAGGCCTGACGGGAAGTACATCGAGGTAACCGCCATCACCCCCACCCCCCTCGGCGAGGGCAAGAGCACCACTTCGTGCGGTCTCATAGAAGGTCTGGGCAAGCGCAAGCTTAACGTGGGCGGTTGCCTGCGCCAGCCTTCCGGCGGCCCTACCATGAACATCAAGGGCACGGCCGCGGGCGGCGGAAACGCTCTGCTCATCCCCATGACCGAGTTCTCCATGGGCCTTACCGGCGACATCAACGATATCATGAACGCCCACAACCTGGCCATGGTGGCCTTGACCTCACGGATGATGCATGAGCGCAACTACACCGACGAGCAGTTGCAACGGCTTACCCGGATGCGCCGCCTGGATGTTGATCCCACCAGGGTGGAAATGGGCTGGGTAATGGACTTCTGCGCCCAGGCACTCCGCAACATCGTCATAGGGCTTGGCGGTCGCATGGACGGCTATACCATGCAGTCCAAGTTCGGCATCGCGGTCAGCTCCGAGCTCATGGCCATGCTGTCCATCGTGAGGGACCTGAGGGACCTGCGCGAGCGGATGGACAACATCACCCTTGCCTTTGACAAGAGGGGCAACCGAATCACCACCGGCGACCTGGAGGTGGGCGGTGCCATGACTGCCTGGATGCGCAACACCATTAACCCGACCCTTTGCTGCACGGTGGAGTACCAGCCTTTGATGGTGCACGCCGGCCCCTTCGCCAACATCGCCGTGGGCCAGTCCTCCATCATCGGAGACCGCATCGGCCTGAAGATGTTCGACTACCATGTCACCGAGAGCGGCTTCGCGGCGGACATTGGCTTTGAGAAGTTCTGGAACGTCAAGTGCCGCCTGAGCGGGCTGAAACCCCACGTGTCGGTACTCACCACTACCATCCGCGCCCTGAAGATGCACGGAGGCGGACCCAAGGTGGTGGCCGGTCTGCCTCTGCCTGATGCCTACGCCAAGGAAGACCTTGGACTGCTGGAGAAGGGCCTCCCTAACATGCTGCACCACATCAACGTCATCAAGAGGTCCGGCATCAACCCGGTGGTCTGCATCAACGGCTTCCATACCGACACCAAAGAAGAGGTCGCCATGGTGCGAAAGGCAGCCGAGGATGCCGGGGCGCGCTGCGCCTTCTCTACCCACTGGGCCAATGGCGGCGACGGCGCCCTGGAGTTGGCGGACGCAGTGATCGAGGCGACCAAAGACACCAACGACTTCCAATTCCTCTATCCGATGGAGATGAAGCTCCGGGACAGGGTGGACCTGATCGCCAAGGTCGTCTATGGCGCCGACGGCGCTGCCTGGACTCCCGAAGCTGAGGCCAAGGCCAAGTCGCTCGAGAGCGACTCCCAGTATGACGACTACGCCACCATGATGGTGAAGACTCACCTTAGCCTGACCCACGACCCCGCCGTCAAGGGCGTGCCCAAGGGCTGGACGCTGCCCATAAGGGACGTCCTCATCTACTCCGGGGCCAAGTTCCTTTGCCCCATGGCCGGGTCCATCAGCCTGATGCCGGGCACCAGCTCCGATCCGGCCTTCAGGAGGGTCGACATAGACGTAGACACCGGCAAGGTCCGGGGGCTGTTCTAGTCGACTCGGCTCGGGACTTGCCTCAGAGCGCAATCTCCGGTTTCCGGTGCGGGGGCAGCCTTGAAAGGCTGCCCCCGCCTGATTGTGGCGTGGCCCTGTGAGGGGTGGCTGCGGGCGGACTATCCCTGGTGCCAGGTCTATCTCTATACCGTCTGTAGCATGTGTAGAGGAATCCACCCCACAGCCCCACGCCCGAACCGTGCCCCGTCTGTAGGAGAGCCTTTCCAGGCTCGACCGTTCCCCGTCCGCCGTGCGCGGTGTGCGCTGGGTGCTGCCACCCGCAGCGAAATGTAGGGGCAGACCTTCAGGTCTGTCCGCCTCGTCCTCCACAAGCGCAGCCACCTGCTGCAAGGCATAGCGCCCATTACAGCCGCCGCAGATGCGAACAGGGCCAAAGCCCAGTCCCTACGTTCCGGTCAAATGGCGCGGCCGTGTCTGACGCTGTCTCCGCTCACTCGCTTTCTTCTATTATTCCCTCGGATGCCCTCTCAGCAATGTCAACTCCTATGGCTGCTGGCATTCATTGGAGTCGACCCCAGAAGGGGTCTCCTACACACGATTGCCCGTTCTGCAGGAGAGCCTTTCCAGGCTCGACCGTTCCCCGTCCCACCCGGGGTGTGGGGGTGGAGCGGACAACGCACCCCACCAAAACGCCACGGTTGCACGGACGAACGCACCCACCATAGACACCGTCTGCGTGTTGCTGCTAGTCTTATCCTGCCGATGAAGACCAGCGACTTCGACTACTACCTTCCTCCCGAGCTTATCGCTCAGACCCCGATGGAGCCGCGCGACCACTCGCGGCTGATGGTCCTCGACCGCGACACCGGCGCCATCGAGCATCGCCGCTTCTACGACATCGTCGACTACCTCAATCCGGGCGACGTGCTGGTCCTGAATGAGAGCCGCGTCATACCAGCCCGGCTCAGGGGGCGGCGCCAGGGCGGGGGCAAAGCCGAGGTGCTGCTGCTGCGCCGCCTGGAGCCGGGGCTGTGGCAGGCGCTGGTGCGCCCCTCGAAGCGCGTCGCCGTGGGTGAGAAGGTCAGCGTCACCGGCGGGGGTCCGGGGGAGACCATGTCGGTCGACCTGGAGGTGCTCGACAGGGGAGAGCAGGGGCTGAGGACGGTGCGCTTCGCCGACGAATCCCTCCTGGAGGACCTGGGCGAGACCCCGCTGCCGCCGTACATCCATGAGCCGCTCGAAGACCGCGGGCGCTACCAGACGGTCTACGCCAGGGTGAACGGGAGCGTAGCCGCGCCCACCGCTGGACTGCACTTCACGCCGGGGCTGCTCCAGCGGGTGAAGGAGAAAGGGGTCAGGTTTGCTCTTGTCACCCTGCATGTCGGGTTAGACACCTTCCGGCCGGTGCGGGTGGAAGACCCGGC
>QMOF01000141.1 GCA_003650185.1 Chloroflexota bacterium
CTCACCCCAAGGCCCTTGACGGCAAGGCAACTTTGTATTAGAATGTTAGGTCTGGCTAACTAAAGGTGCGCCATGGAGAAAGAGCAGACTGCCAGTATGGAAGACTACCTCGAAGCGGTGGCCATGCTGCGCAGAAGAGGCAAGGCAGTCAGGGTGAAGGAGATCAGCCAAGCGCTGGGGGTCAAGATGCCCAGCGTGACAGCCGCCCTCAAGAAGCTCTCAGACGATGGTCTGGTAGAACACGAAAGATACGGCAGGGTGAAGTTGACCCCGGCAGGCGACCGGGCGGCGAAGAGCGTCTTTCACCGCCACCAGGTGTTGCTCCGCTTCCTGACGCAGGTCCTGAGCATAAGTCCACAGATAGCCGTGGAAGACGCGTGCCGGATGGAGCACTCAATCAGCCCCATCACTCTGGAGCGGCTGTCCAAGTTCCTGGAGTTTGCTGGGGCCTGTCCCCGTGAGAGACCTTCGTGGCTGGAGAACTACAAGCATTACCTGGAGTACGGACAGTTGCCAGCTTCATGTCCAGAGAAAAGCGTCAAGGAGTAAGATGTCCTTTCATTACTACGCGAGGAGACTGACCGTGCCCGGCGAGGTGTTGCTTGCCTGGCAGAGCAGGCACTTCAGGCCCCACTCGGACGACACTGGGCCTGGCCGGGCTGACCGGGCGGAGAAGACTGATGCCCGATAGGAGCCAGATGAGCGTGACACAGTTGGCCGCGGGGCAGAGCGGCAAAGTGCTCGCTGTCACAGGTGGACATGGGATGGTCAGTCGGCTGGCTGCTCTGGGCATCCGGCCGGGCAAGCGGATAGTCAAGGTGAGTTCCGCATTCATGCGGGGCCCGGTGGTCATACAGGTAGACAGAGCCAGGGTGGCTATCGGCTTCGGTATGGCCAGCCGCATACTGGTTGAGCCAGACTGACGCAGAGTCAGATTTGATGAGAATATTGCTCATGGGCAACCCCAATGTGGGGAAGAGCGTCGTATTCTCCCGCCTCACTGGAGTCCACGTCATCTCCTCAAACTACCCCGGCACAACAGTAGGCTACAGCCGGGGGTTCGGCAAGATTGGCGATCAGCAGGTCGAGATCATCGACGCCCCCGGCACATACACGCTGGAGCCGACATGCGAGGCTGAGAGAATAGCCCTCAAGCTCCTTGAGACTGGGGATGTGGTAGTGAATGTGGTGGATGCCACCAACCTGGAAAGGAACCTCTATCTCACCTTGCAGCTTCTGGAGAGAAACGTCCCGGTGGTGGTGGCGCTCAACATGTGGGATGACACGAAACACCGCGGCATCCATATTGACCTGGACAGGCTGAGGGAGATGCTAGGGGTACCGGTCATCCCAACCGTTGCGCTTACGGGCGAAGGAATCAGGCAGGTGGTGGAGAGCATACCCAGCGCAGCCTCGCTCGACGTTCCACCGCGGAGCAGCGACGAGCGCTGGGTGACCGTGGGACACATTGTAGAGCAGGCGCAGCAGGTGACACACCGTCACCATACCTGGCTCGAGCGTCTCGCTGATGCCAGCGTGAGGCCGTTGACCGGCGGCATCATAGCCCTGGCCGTTCTGGCCGGTACTTTCGTGCTCATCCGCCTCATCGGTGAAAGCTTGATCGGCTATGTAGTCGATCCGCTGTTCGACACACTGTGGGCGCCAGTGATATTGAGGATACACGAGCTGATGGGGCCCGGCATCCTCCATGACATCGTGGTGGGTGAGATTGCGGGTGGGGAGGTGGACTTCGTTGAGTCGTTCGGGCTGCTGACCAGCGGGCTCTACGTGCCCTTCGGCATGGTCTTGCCTTACATCCTCTCCTTCTATCTGGTGCTTGGACTGCTTGAGGACGTGGGGTACCTGCCGCGACTGGCGGTCCTGATGGACACGGTGATGCATCGCCTGGGCCTCCACGGATACGCCATAATCCCCACGCTGCTCGGACTGGGGTGCAACGTACCCGGCATCCTGGCCACTCGCATCCTGGAAAGCAAGAGAGAGCGGTTCGTCGCTGCCACGCTGATATCCATTGCCGTCCCGTGCGCTGCTCTACAGGCTATGGTCTTCGGCCTTGTCGGAGAGCGCGGGGTGGAGTATGTCGCCATTGTCTATGGCACGCTGTTCGCAGTCTGGATCCTGCTGGGGATAGTGCTGCGTCGGGCTGTGAGAGGTTTCACCCCTGAACTGTTGATCGAGATACCACCGTATCGCCTGCCGGCCTGGTCCAGCCTTGTCCAGAAGCTCTGGATGAGAGCGCGTGGCTTTGTGGTGGAGGCCGTGCCGATCATCCTGGGGGCGATCGTGGCTATCAACCTTCTCTACGCTGTGGGGGTTTTCGACGCCATCGCCGATGTCACGGCGCCCGTTGTGACTACCGTCTTGGGCCTGCCCAAGGAGGCGGTCGTGGCCCTGACAATCGGTTTCCTGCGCAAAGATGTAGCCCTGGGGATGATGGGCCCGCTAAGTCTAACCAGCGGACAACTGGTCGTGGGCAGCGTGGTGCTGGCCATGTCCTTCCCGTGTATTGCCACCTTCGTCGTCCTCCTGAGAGAGCTCGGCGTGAGAGACATGTTGAAGGCCACAGCGCTGATGCTTGCCGCCGCCATCGTGGTAGGCGGACTGCTAAACCTCGTCCTGTGACCCGGTCCTCACGGGCTGTCATGCCGGCATTCAACCAGACCGCGTACACTTCTCGATCACCAGGACCGATACCGGTGGTCAACGATGGCTTGGGCGATGGGCATTGTGGCCAGCGGGAGTCTTCAGTTCGCACCGGAGACGGAGGTACCGTGACACTTGGCTTGTGGGCCGGGCGCGGGTAAAATTGGGAGACAGTCGGCCGAAGAGTGCGCCTCGAGGCGTCTGGTGTCAGCCTGGCCAATATCAATCTCTGGTCGGAGGCGAGCGTGCCGTGGGAAACAGACTAGGGGGCGAGTAAAAGGAGGCTTATCAGGATGTCTTATGAAACGATCAAGTACGAGAAGGAAGACGGATTCGTAGTAATCACTCTCAACAGGCCCGCATCGCTGAACGCGCTGAATGTCAAGATGTGGGAGGAGCTGGGCCAGGCGATAACCGCGTTCGACAACGATGATGACGTCAGGGCGGTAATATTCACCGGCGCCCCCAGGCCGGACGGCAGGCCGTGCTTCTGCGCCGGGGCTGACCTCAAGGAAATGTCCACCTTCACCAGTGGCGGCGAACTACAGGCCTCTGAAAGCACCGACGTGGCCCATGTTGCGACCCCGGCGCCGTCGGGAGTCAGGAACTTCTGGGGCCTGCGCCAGCCCAAGCCGACCATGGTGCCAACATTCGAGCGGATCACCTGGTCCCCCAAGATCACCATAGCCGCCATCGACGGAGTCTGTACAGCGGGAGGCACAGAGCTGGCAGTGGCCTGCGACATCATCATCGTTTCCGAGACCGCCCGCATCAGTGACATGCACGTCAAGAACCTGGGGTGGATCGGGGGCGCAGGGGCAACCGCCAACCTGGCCTGGAAAGTCGGGGTATCCAAGGCCATCGAGCTTTGTTGCACGGGAGACGTGATCGACGGCAAGGAGGCCCACCGCATCGGTCTGGCCAACCAGGTCTGGCCGCAGGACCAGTACCTGGACAAGGCCAAGGAAATGGCGCGAAAGATTGGCCAAATGCGCCCCGCGGCCATCACCATGACCAAGGCTACATGCCGCGCGGTGGAAGACATGGACCGCAAAGCCTCCCTGCGTTACTGCGACGAGGGGTTCATGATCCTCATGGCGGAGCAGGACAAGACGGCCTACGGCCCTGACCGGTGGGTGGAAGGCAGACAGTAGACGCAGGGGTCAACCCCCTCAGTGGTGTTGCCGGAAAAGGCCGCTGGGGGATAGCATGTCCGGGTCGGGAGGCCAGTACCGAGCTCCACAGCGCTCCACAGCGGCACTGGTTGACATGCCGTGCCGATGTGGCTGAGTTCCGCCGGTCCTGGGACTTTGCTGTTGAGGCCAGCGTTCAGCTATGGCCATGGCCAAGCTTGACACACTCATCGCCAGCGCTCGATATGACGTCTGTGGGTACACCGCGGGACCGGCCCGGTCGCCGCAGAGGTTCATTCACCGGGCGGCTCTGCCCGCGGGCGGTGCCTCGCCTCTGTTCAAAGTCCTTCTGACTAACGTCTGCGTTAGCGACTGCGCCTACTGCGTCAACCAGGTCGGACGCGATTGCCCCCGCTACTCTTTCCAACCGGAAGAGCTGGCCAGGCTGTTTATGGACCTCCACCAGAAGAGGCTGGTGCGGGGGCTGTTCCTCAGCTCCGGGATCGGCGTCGACGTTTCCCGGACCATGCAGGCCATGATAGACACGGTCGATATCCTGCGGCACCGTTATGGTTTTGGCGGCTACGTCCATCTCAAGGTGCTGCCTGGAGCCCCCTTCGATTGCGTTGCCGAGGCGTGCCGGCTGGCCAGCAGGGTGTCGGTCAACATGGAGGCACCGACGCCTCAGCATTTGGCCAAGCTGAGCGCCAGGAAGGACCTGGCTGAGGACATCGTGGAGAGGATGCGCTGGGTGAAGCAATTGACCGACGCCGACCCGCAGCTTGTGCCTTCGGGTCAGACGACGCAGTTCGTGGTCGGCGCGGCGGGCGAGACGGACCACGACATCCTCAGCACAGTGCAGGCCCTCTATAGCCAGATGCAGTTGAGACGGGTCTACTTCAGCGGGTTCCGCCCGGTGAGGGACTCCCGACTGGAGTGCGTCCGTCCGGCACCGCCGTTGCGTGAACACCGACTGTACCAGGCAGACTGGCTGATCAGGGTCTATGGCTTCTCGCCCCAGGAAATAGAGTTAGCCCTCGGCCGGAACGGAAACCTTCGCCTGGACATGGACCCCAAGCTGTCGATAGCTCGAAGGCAGCCCTGGCTCTTCCCGGTGGACATCAATCGGGCCAGTTATGAGGACCTGCTGCGGGTACCTGGCATCGGCCCGGTGTCAGCCAGAAGGATAGTCGAGTCACGCAGAGAACATAGCATCTCATCACTTCAGCAACTACAGAAGATGGGCGTCGCTGCCAGGCGCGCCGCACCCTTCGTGTGGTTCCACGGCATGGGGAAGGCCGAGAAGCAGGCGTCCTTCTTGCCTCAGCTCGGGCCAGCCTGCCAGCGGCCGCCTTCACTGGCCGGGACCCTGGCCGAAAGTGGAATCGAAGAGGCCGGGTCCCGCTGACGTTCGAGCCATCGGCGCGCGCCAGTGATGGTCTCCCCGACAATGCTTCCAGTAGTACCGGTGGCTTTGGCTCAGTCGCAGCCGGAAGCGCCCGGCGAATGAGCACCATAACCTGGCACCAGTGCAGTCTTGGCGATACAAGTCGGCTCCGGCATGTGCTAGGCCGCTCTTGGCGCAAAAGCCTGGGCAAGCCAGAGCGAGCTGGGGTAAGGTCGTAGACGCAAGTCTTGCCCCAGGTCTATTCCCGCTCCGCGTAGCCGTGTCGGTAGTGTCCTCACTGTTTGCTGGGGCTGCCATCATGCTTGTCAAAAGGCGGTTGACGGCATCCAGCCCGGCTGGCAGGAGGTAGGCCACCGAGATTTGCGGCAGCACTGGCCCACGGGAGAGTGTCACCCCGAGCGCAGCGAAGGGTCTACGTCGCTGGGATTCTTCGCTGCGCTGTCAGAATCTACCATGCTGGCCAACCAGGGCCACAAAGGATGAAAATTGCAGCCGCTGAGCTCGCTGGCTGATGCATCGAACCCGTGACACCGCCAGACCGACAGGGTGGGTGAAGCGAAGCGGAACCCACCACCCTCCTTGACGCCCGTCAGCCGCATAGCCGTCTGGGTACGGTGTCAGATGCCTGACGTGACACCCACCAGACCTGCCTCTTACACCACGGCACCCACCCCCAACATCCCCCTGTAGGAGAGCCTTTCCAGGCTCGACCGTCCGGTGCCAGCGCGGCACGGCGCCTCTCCGTGGGCCTGGCCTCCCTCCCACCACCCTGATCGACCCCAGAAGGGGTCTCCTACACATGCCGGGTCCTGTAGGAGAGCCTTTCCAGGCTCGACCGTCCGGTGCCGACGCGGC
>QMOF01000142.1 GCA_003650185.1 Chloroflexota bacterium
GGGTACACATGGCTCCGCCGACGCCACCGGCGATGCGCCAGCGCCACCTGCTCCGGCCCGCGCCACAGACCCACCCCAGAGCCCCGCAGCCAGCGGCCTGCGCCTGAGCGCTTCGCGGCCGAAACCACGCCATTTCCAGCAGACGGCACCCTCGGATTGCTCTTCCGTGGATCAGCGCAAGTCGCCCCCACACGTTAGGGTCACACCCACGGGCCATTGGTGTCAAAGCCGCGCTGTTAATGCTTCTGTAACCTCGGCTTAACCAACCCCAATCGTGCAGAGTTACACTACATAAGTGCAAGCGCTTGACCCTCCACAGGCGAGGCAACTTAAACTAAGGCAAGAGGTAGCACAAGTCTGCCCCGGTCCACGATCGAGGTGAGTCTCGTGCCCTGACTTCTCAATCCTAGACCCGGTATCTTCGCAGCAACCTGATAGCTTGCTTGTTCGCGGACACGCCATGGAATCAGATCCAGCCAAACGAACCTGGGAGACGGCCAAGGGTTCGCTCCAGGTACAAGTCACCAGGGCCAACTATGAAACGTGGCTGAAGGACACGGTAGGCGTCAGCTATCTGCGGGACCGCTTCGTCGTAGGAACACCCAGCGCCTTCGCCAAGGAGTGGTTGGAGAAACGCCTTCACTCGCTGATCAAGAAGACGCTCATCGACATTGTCGGGCACGACATCGATCTCTCTTTCGAGGTGGTCGCTTCCTCCACCCCGAGCCTGCCGCACCACAGGCGGGTCGAGCCAAGTAGGGACACCCTGCAGGCGAGCCTGCCGCTGCACAGGATCAATCCAAGGTACACCTTCGGCCGCTTCATTGTCGGTGAATGCAACCGGCTGGCCTTCTCTGCGAGTCTCAGCGCGGCTGAAGACCCGGGGGGACAGTACAATCCGCTGTACATCTACGGGGACACCGGCTTGGGCAAGAGCCACCTGGCCCATGCCATCGGAAATGCCGCCCGGGACGACGGCCTGCGTGTTGCCTGCGCCAGCGGCGAGCAGTTTACCTGCGCCTTCGTGAGCGCAATCAAGGAGAAGACCATTGATCAGTTCCGCGACAAGTTCGGGCTCGTTGATCTCCTCATTATCGAGGACTTCCAGTTCGTTCTCGGCAAGTCGCAGACGCTGGCCAGCCTCTTCCACATCTTTGACGAGTTCCTGAACGATAACCGCCAGGTGGTGATTACAGGTAACCAGTCGCCCTACGCTCTACAGCCCTTGCAGGCGGAGCTTCGGTCAAGACTCGAGTCCGGCCTGGTAGCCAAGCTCCGGGTACCGGATTTCGACACGTGCGTCGCCATCGTGCTGGCGAAGGCAGCGGAGCATGGCGCGACTATCGACCGTGCCTCCTGTGAATTCATCGCCCGCCAGTGTCCGGCCAACATCAGAAAGCTGGAGGGGGCCATCAAGAGAGTCCTCGCCTACTCTAGACTGACGCAGAAGGAACTCTCGCCGGAGTTGGCCAGGGAAGCCCTTCACACCGTTGCCCACGACATCGCCCCGGCACCCACCCTCAGCCCCGACTCGATACTGAACGCTGTGTGCAACCACTTCAAAACAAGCCCTGACCGCCTGAGAGGGAAGAGCCGCGATGCAGATACCACACTGGCACGCCGGATAGCGATTTACCTCGTTCGCCAGAACACTGGCTGCTCTCTGCAGGATGTGGGCAAGCTCCTCGGAGGCCGCGACCATTCCACCGTACTACGCAACTACCAGAAGGTGGCCTCCGAAGCAGCCAGCGATGCCGCCACCAAGAGGCACATCCAGGAGATCCTGCAGAGCCTCTCCCACTAGCACCCCCCGACTATCTACTACTATAACTACTATCACTAGTAATCAGGTATACTGTATTGGTGTTCCATAGCACTGTGTCATGCCAGTTGTGCTGCAGACTGTGCTTTTGAACCCGCGGACGAAGGCCTGATGTTGCTCGGCAAGGGTGCAAATCAACGAATCAGGGTTGTGGTTTTTGGCCTTGTTCTGGTGACGATATCCTCAGCCTTTGTGGTGCACTCGATGAGGCTTCCTGCCGTGGAGCCCGACGTGGACATGCTTGAGCCGGGGGACATCATCTTCGTTGATTTGTATCAGGGGTGGTGCACCACCTGCTACTGGGACCACCTGGCTATCTATGTAGGGTCGGAGGGTGGCGCTGCTGGCTATCCCGGCCCGGCGGTGGTGGAAGCGACCTTTAACGCGGGCGTCGTCCTGACGCCGCTGTGGTCTTTTCTTCGCAGGGACAGACCGGCAGAGATGTCTGTCCGGAGGTTGGGGCACGTGCCGAACCGGAACCAGATCATCAAAGCGGCTATAACCTACGCTGTGGAGCAGGTGGGGAAGCCGTTTGACTGCACTGCACACGTCACCACTGTGCCGCACAAGATCGACGAGAGCAATCACCACTGCACGGAACTGGTGTGGCGGTCCTACAAAGCGGGCGGCCTCGACCTGGACCGCAACGACGGCCCCCTGGTGTACTCGGAAGACATCTACTTCAGTCCGAAGCTGACAGCGGTGGACGGCTCATGAGCCCGGGCAGCGGTATAGCCGTCTTCGGCGGTACCTTCGATCCGATCCACCAGGGGCACCTGGCTGTGGCGAAGGATGTGAAGGCCAGGCTCGGCTTCCAGGAGGTTGTATTTGTACCAGCCGGAGACCCCTGGCTGAAGGCTGACAGGGAGGTGACGGCTGCCGAGCACCGTCTGGAGATGGTGCGCCTAGCTGTTGACGGAAATCCGGGTTTCGGAGTGTCTACCATCGAGATCGACAGGCCGGGCCCCTCGTACACGGTTGACACCATGGAGCAACTGCGCCGGGAGTTGGGTCCGGGAGCGAGGCTCGCTTTTGTGTTGGGGGCGGACGCACTTGCGGGGCTTGACGCGTGGAAGGAGCCACAGCGCCTCATCCAGCTATGCTGCCTGGTGGCTTTTGCCCGGCCTGGGTTTCCGCTGCCTGCCCTGGAGCCGCTAGAGGCAGCCATCCCCGGGCTGTCCCGGCGCGTTACCTTCGTGGAGGTGTCTCAGGTGGACGTCAGCGCCAGCGATATACGGCGGCGGGTGGCGAAGGGGCTGCCCATCCGCGGGATGGTGCCGGAAGCCGTGGAGAGGTACATCCTGGAGCACAGGCTCTACAAAGGACCGCTAGGGGCTACGGGCCCCTAGCTTATGGGGATGGCTGTGCCGGTGGCTGTGGCGATCAGCTTCCCGTCCTGGTTGGTGACCGTCATCTCGGCGACGTCGACCCGTCTCCCTTTCCTGACCACGCGGCACTCCGCGGTGAGCACGTCGTCAGGGCCGGGGCCGGCAATGAAGTGAATGTTGAACTGGGTGGCGATGCTGGTGCGCCCGCCAGAGTTGACAGCGCAGGCAAAAGCCTGGTCTGCGGCGCAGACGACGATGCCTCCGTAGATGTAGCCGTTGAAGGTGAGGTACTCCGGCCTCATCTTCATGTTCACCCGGGCGTAGCCAGGAGATAGCTCCACTAGCTCCATGCCGAGGAAGGAACTGACGGGCTCCTTTTCCACTCTGGCCTTGAACTCGGCTAGGTCTTTCTGGTTGACGTTGTCGGCTATCGACATCGACGTGTGGCCTCCTTTGCGCTGTATAGGACTATATAGCAGCGTGCCGGAAAAGTAAAGGCAGACGCACGCCTTAGGCGCAGGCCAGCGAGCTACCCAGGGGTTGTGCTGACCAGGACTTGGACGGCCGTCTCGCGCTCAGCCAGGTGGCTGGTTGCCCTCGGAGCGGCCAGGGGCGCTCTGATGACATGCCGCAACCGCCGCTGGCTGCAGCGAGTCGCCAAGCTGCTGCACCGCACTGGTTATGGAGAGGAGGTCCTGTCCCTGCAAAGCCGACCTCAAGGATGCGATGTCGCCTTCGATCCGCTGCTTCAATTGGCCGGCGCCGTCGTCCAGGCCCTGCAGTATTTTCTCTGCCCGGTGCAGCAGCAGAGATGCGCTGTCCCGGACCTCGAGGTCGCGGGCGGCCTGCTCAACCTCTTCCCTGCTCAGGCCGCTCGAAGCAGAGATGGTGAGCTCCTTTTCGTTGCCGGTGCTCTTGTCGCGAGCGGTTACGTTCAGGATGCCGTCGGCGTCGATGTTGAAGGTGACGTCGATCTTGACCCCGCCGGCGGGGGCCGGGGGGATGCCAGTAAGGGTAAAGCACCCCAGCATCGTATTCTCGTCGAAGAGTTCTCGCTCCCCCTGGTACACCAGCACCTCTATGCTGCGCTGCATATCAGCGGCGGTGGAAAAGGTCCGGGTCTTGCTCACTGGAATGGGGGTGCTGCGCGGGATGATGGGGGTAGCTATCCCGCCCACCGTTCTGATGCCCAAAGTCAGGGGGGTGACATCGGAGAGCACTACGTCATCAAGCTCTCTGCTGAGCATGCCGGCCTGAATAGCTGCCCCGAGGGCGATTGCCTCGTCCGGGTCTATCCCTTTCCGGGGCTCCCTGCCGAAGAACTCCTGGACCTCCTCCTGTACCCTGGGGATCCGGCTGGAGCCGCCCACCAGGAGCACCTCGCTGATGTCCCCGGCAGTGAGGCGGGCATCGGCCAAAGCCTGGCGGCAGCAGCGCAAGGTCTGCTTTATCAGGTCGAGGATCATCGACTCAAACTGCCCGCGGGTCAGCGTTATGACTAGGTGTTTTGCCCCGGCCTCGTCGGTGACCACATAGGGCAGGTTGATCTCCGTCTCTTCCAGGGAGGAGAGCTCGTGCTTTGCCTTTTCGGCGGCATCTCTGACGCGCTGCATGGCCGTAACGTACTGGCGGAGATCGATACCTGTCTCCTCGGCGAACTGTTTGCACAGCCAGTCCACGATGCGTTCATCGAAGTCATCCCCGCCTAGATGGGTATCACCGCTGCTTGACTTGACATGGAAGGTACCCCCGCCCGCTTCAAGTATGGAGATATCGAAGGTGCCCCCGCCGAGATCGTAGACGGCGATGGTGGTGCCCTGCTCCTTGTGCATGCCGTAGGCCAGCGCGGCGGCGGTCGGCTCGCTGCAGATGCGCAGCACGTTCAGCCCGGCGATGGTGCCTGCGTCTCTGGTAGCCTGGCGCTGACTGTCGTTGAAATAAGCAGGCACAGTGACAACGGCGTCGGTCACTTCCTCGCCCAGGTAATCATCGGCGGCCCGCTTCAGCTTGCGCAGGATCATGGCCGATATCTCGGGCGGGCTGTATAGCCTGCCACCCATTATTACCCGTACATCACCGTTGGCGCCCTCCGTTAACCTGTAAGGCAGCCGCTTTGAGTCCGTTTGGACCGACTGGTCCGTGAACCGGCAGCCCATGAGGCGCTTCACGCTGTAGATGGTGTCCTCGGGATTCAGCATCCTTTGGCGCTTGGCCATCTCCCCGATGAGACGCTCTCCTGTCCTGCCGACGGCTACGATGGAAGGCACCAGTCTGCCGCCCTCGGGGCTGGGGACTATTACTGGTTCGCCCGCCTGCACTGCGGCCACTGCACTGTACGTCGTTCCCAAGTCGATTCCCACAGCTCTTGTCATTGCCTGCTCCTGTTGCCGTATTCTCGGGCGATCCGGCCCGGTCGACGCCCCCTTGCTCGCTTCTGCCGCTTTGCGTCCCAGCTCATTCTTCACCCAGGGCCGATGATAACCACAAATCTACCATCCTGTCCACATCAAGTCCAGTGCCCTGCGTCGCTCCTGCAGATCAGCGATTGACTCGCCCGCCTGCGGCGGCCTCAGAATCTATCGTGCTCGTCAACCAGCACCACAAAGGATGAAAACAGGATTTGCGCTCGCAGCCTCGTAGGCTGGCTGAGGCAAAGCGGAACCCACCACCCTCCTTGACCCCCATCAGCCGCATAGCCGTCTGGGCACGGTGTCAGGTTCCTGACCTGACACCCATCAGACCCGCCTTTTACACCACGGCACCCACCCCCAACATCCCCCTGTAGGAGAGCCTTTCCAGGCTCGACCGTCCGGTGCCAGCGCGGCACGACGCCTCTCCGTGGGCCTGGCCCCCTGCCACCACCCCGATCGACCCCAGAAGGGGTCTCCTACA
>QMOF01000143.1 GCA_003650185.1 Chloroflexota bacterium
GCACCCGTGGCAAGCCGTTCGAGCCGACGGACTGCGAGGAGGTGCTGGAACAGGCGCTGGCCAATTTGCAGATAGCCATCGAGGAGAGCGGCGCTACGGTCACCCACGATCCCTTGCCCACTGTTATGGCTGACGGAGGGCAACTGGTACAGTTGCTGCAGAACCTGGTCGGCAACGCTGTGAAGTTCCGAGGCGAAGAGCCACCACGGGTTCACGTGGGAGTTGAGGAGAAGGCGGACGCATGGGTCTTCTCGGTGCGGGACAATGGCATCGGCATAGACCCTGCGTCCTGTGAGCGCATCTTCCTCATATTTCAGCGTTTGCACGGAAGGGGCGAGTACCCCGGTACCGGCATCGGCCTGGCGGTGTGCAAGAAGATTGTGGAGCGCCACGGGGGGCGCATTTGGGTCGAGTCTCAACCGGGGCAAGGCGCCACCTTCTTCTTCACCCTGCCGAAGCAAGTACCTCAGCAGGCGCAGTAGAGCGGGGCGCCTTGCCCCGCTCGCGTTAGTCTTGTAGCTGCATCAGATGGCGAAGGTCTCGGTTTCCACCTCGGCTGTTACCGATACAAACCTCCCGTCCTGCTCAGCCTTGACTTTTTGGTAGACCAGGTCTACCCGGCCACGAATGGCTTCCAGGGCATCGGCTGCCTCTTCAGGGTCGGTGAACTTGCACACTATCCTCAGCCGTAGCGTCTCCCTGTCTTTCTTCTCCACAGACGTCCCGTTGGCGACCATTCCCTCATAGGGCGGCCCACCCGTGAACTGCTTGGTGTAGTCGTAGTAATGCACCATCAGACCGGTCGGCAACCGGTCCAGGATGTCCCGAGCATTAGGGTCGCTGTACAGGGAGTCACCATCCTGCTCAATGATATCGATGCATTCCCTCACCGTATCCCTGCTCCCCCCAATGAGCGAGTCCCCGGTCAATGCCAGCCAGCGCTCCTCGTCCGGGCCCTGCCATATCTCGGTCTCCCTCCAGTCTCCCCGCGTGTGGTCCCGGTGGCGCAGTTGCGTCCTCAGCCTCTCGCGGTCAAACTCCCCTCTGACTGACAGATTGTTGTTCCCGTAAATGGAGAAGTCCAGGAGGTGGTCCAGCGTGTTGTCCCCGTAGGTGGCAAAGTGCAGGAAATGGCGCACCCTGTCCGTCTCGATGGCGAAGGTCTCCAGCCATGCCTCGTTGTCGGCCTTCCACCTGTCACGAAGCTGATGCAGGTCCGCGTCGCCCTCGATCGTCCCAGTGTCCCAGTAGACGAAAGTGGTGGTCTCCACGGGGACTTCCTTCGCCATGTCCGCTAGCGTTGCCCCCACACCCCCGCCAGCACACGAGGCGACACCCAGGCTCACCAGCACCAGGCCAAGAACCAGTCCCTTTGGCACATTCCCCCAACTCATCATCTCCTCCTCCCTGCTGTTACTACCCGTCACCGCCTCGTTCTCTTACCGCGTGACGCCATGAAGCGCTCGTACAGGTCTAGAATGTCTATCTCTCCCATGACCAGCTTGGCCACAATCCATCCCGCCAGCATGAACAGCCCCACAAAAAAGGCGTTCAAAGCCCCAAACCAGACGAAAACGACGCCTAGCACCAGCCCCGCAGCTATACCGATTCCTACTGGACTCAGCATTTGTCCCTCCTCAGCTAACAGTCAGGCGTCTGGCTTCCACTGTCTCGTACCTCACCTTGACGTTCACCTGTGCCACCGGCAGCCCGGTGAACTGCTCTACCGCTTCCTTGATCTTGCTCTTCATCTCAGTGCTCACCTCGGGGATGTTGCTTCCCAGGGCTACCAGGGCCTGGCCCGAGATGGCCAGCCCCCCCGGCTTTTCAGCCACGTCACAACTGATGGTGCGCACAGCACGAATAGCAGAAGCCGTCTTCTCGGCCAGGATACGAACACTGTCCTGGTCCACCGTAGTGATACCGCTCTCGTCGGAGCTTATGAGCAGGGCCGCCGGCCTCCGGACCGTCGTCACTTCGAATACCAGCAAGGCCAGCATGCCCAGGGCTACTATCAGGCTGACTGCGATGAAGGCCGCCCTCGTGCCCCCGGTGGCAGTGTCGGCCCTGTCGAGTGCCCGGTCGAACCACCCTGAGGGCAGGTCGGCTGGGTCTATGGCGTTGGCTGCTACCAGGACCAGGATGACGGCCCCCGCCAGTACCAGCAGAGCAACGATGGCTACGACAGCTCGGTTAAAAGCAGACACGGTTACACCCCCCTGGGCGACTGTCTCAAGCGGACGTACGCTGCGGCGCCTGACCAGTCTACTCTAATCGCCCCGGCATCCTCTCCGGGAACTCGATGCCGGTAATCCTGACATTGATCTCCTTGGCCACGATTCCGGCCATTTCCAGCAGCCGGGCCGCCACTGTCCTGCGAAGCTGAATAACCAACATCGGTATGTTGAACCCGTACAGCACGTTCACACTGATATCGACCAGGGCCTCCTTCTTCCCAGCCTCAACATCCACTCCCCTGGATCTTGCCGCAGCCGTTCCCAGGCGCTCGGCCAGCGTCCGCCGGATGGACGGCGTTCCCAGGCTGGCAACACCTTCCACCTCCTTGACGGCTACACCGACGATGGCCGCTATCACGTCATCGCTGATGCTGGTCTCGCCACCCACTACGAACTCTTCGCCTTTCTCCAGCTCCGCCAGCCGGTTGGTCATCTCCTGTTCTCTGATTCGCTCTACCATCAGTCTCTCCTCCCTTGCCTCAACTATTCCCACCCCTTCCGCCTTGGCGTCTGTTGCGGCTTCCTGGACTTTCGTCCGCCTTGCCCCTTTTCTGCGCTCTTGAGCTTCCTAGTGCCCAACCACGGTTACAGTCGCTTTCCTCGGCTCTTCGGTGCACCACCCCGCCGGTTATGTCCACCGGCTGTCGAATGAGTCCGGGTGACGAGCACGATAACACCCACGGCAGCTTACCCGTGCTTCGTGTCCGCCTCCCCTTCCTCAGTGCCTGCCCAAGGCCCGCCACCTGGCTGTAGACTGAGGATACCACAAGCCAGGTTAAGAATTGGTTGCAGCGAGTTACGAATCGGTTTCGAAAGGGTCACAGCAGCACAAGGCGGGCAGCAACAACAATTGGGTATAACCAGCCGACCGACCACTGTAGCCCGGCCCTATCCCCAGACCATGGCCTTCCCAGAGCTAATGACTGTTTCCTGGCCTTTTGCTTTTCAAAAGCCAGACCAGCGACTATAATCTAGCCGTGCATGTCCGAGCCACAGCCTGCCATGCCAGATAGCCTTGCCCAGATGAAGCTCTTTATGGAGCCGCGGTCTATTGCCGTTGTCGGCGCCACGAGGCAGAGCGGTCCAGACTCTTTCAACATCGTCGAGCGGCTGGGGAGTCATGGGTACAGGGGCCGTGTCTATCCGGTGAACCCCCGAGCGGACAGCATAGCCGGGATAAAGGCTTACCCTGACGTGGCAAGCGTACCTGAGAAGGTCGACCTGGCTGTCATACCGGTGTGGGAGCGCTCCGCTGTGCCTGCCCTGATCGAGCAGTGCATCCACGCCGGAATCAGGGCCATCGTGGTGGTGACTCAGGGCTTCGCCGACGGCGATGCCGAGGGACGTCAGCTTCAGGACAGGATATCGAGGATGGCCCAGGACGCCGGAGTGAGGCTGCTTGGGCCCAATTCCCTCGGCGTGGCCAACCCATACCTCGGCCTGAATACCTCCTTCGTACCTCACCGGATGGAGAAGATTCCCCTGGGCGTCATCTGCCAGAGTGGCCTCTTCTTCTCGCACCTGCGCAGCATGCCCATACTGGGCAAGGGCATCGATCTGGGCAACGGCTGTGATGTCCACTTCGCCGAGGCACTGGAGTACTACGAGAACGATCCGCAGACCAGGGTGATTCTGCTTCATGTGGAGGGTACAAACGAGGGCAGGCGGTTCGCCGAGGTGGCTGGAAGGGTGTCCAGGAAGAAGCCCATCGTCGCTCTCAAGTCGGCCAGGAGCAAGGAAGGGGTAGCTGCAGCCCAGTCCCACACCGGCAGCCTGTCCAGCAAAGACGAGGTGGTACGTGCGGCGCTGAGGCAGTGCGGCATAGCTCAGGCCGAGAACATCGAGGAACTGGAGGATTTGGCCAAGGCCTTCCTGCGGTTGCCCCTTATGAAGGGCAGGAGGGTAGCCATTGTCAGCATGAGCGGTGGAGCTGGCGTCATGCTGGTGGATGCCTGCGGCGAGCAAGGGCTGAAAGTTGCAGAGCCGTCGCCGGAGACGCGGGACAAGCTACGACCACTCCTCCCGCCCTGGATGCACGGAATGCATCCCCTGGACCTGTGGCCGATCACGGCGCATTCCGGACTGAGCCTGTCCGAGACGGCGCTAATCGGGTTGCGGGCGTTCATGGCTGACCCCAACGTAGACGGGGTGGTCCTGGCCTTCGGCACCGTTTTCATAGAGGAAGCTCTTCGCATAGCCGACGCTCTGCCAGCCCTGATGGAGACCTACAGGAAGCCCGTCTCCTGGTGGACGGCCACGGGTGCAGATGGGGAGCGCGAAGCAGCGATCGAGAAAAGGGGCCTGGCGGTATTCCACGGGGGTGAGCGTGCTGTGAGAGCCCTACGGAAGCTTGCTGATTACTGGGAGTTCTTGCAGGCTTGCTGATCATAATAGCAAGGGGGAGCAACAGGTGACAACAAGGCAGACCATTGCACAGCTTTTCGACCTTAGTGGCCGTGGCGCCGTGGTTACCGGCGGTGCCATGGGTATCGGGAGGTCAATTGCCTATCGGCTGTCGGAAGCGGGTGCGCAGGTGATGATCGCTGATATCGACCTGGACACGGCCAGGCAGACGGCAGAGAAGGTCACCGAGCGGGCGGGCACCAGAGCACTGGCCATCCGGGCCGATGCCAGCAGCCCGGCGGACGCCGAGAAGGTAATGCAGGCCACGGTGGAGGCCTTCGGCAGCGTGGACATCCTGGTCAACAACGCCGGTATCTACCCCACATCTCCCTTCCTGCAGACCACGGAGCAGTTGTGGGACAGGGTGCTAAGCATTAACCTCAAAGGGGCCTTCTTCTACGCACAGGCTGCCGCCAGGCGCATGATCGAAGGCGGGCGTGGCGGCAGGATCATCAACCTGGCTTCGATAGACGCCCTGCACCCACATGTAGAGCTGGCCCACTATGGTTCCTCCAAGGCCGGAGTGATCATGCTGACCAAAGACCTGGCCCTGGAGCTGGCTCCACACCAGATCCTCGTCAACGCAGTCGCTCCCGGCACCATCATGACGCGTGGCATTGGCGGTGAGGCACAGGCCCGGGCCTCCGCGGGCAAGAGCACCCAGGAACTGATGGACGAGTTCATACGGCGACTGCCCCTGGGACGGCCCGGCACACCGGATGACGTTGCCAAGGCGGTGCTTTTCCTGGCAAGCGGTGCTGCCGACTACATGACCGGCTCTGTGCTGGTGGTGGACGGGGGTTACCTTCTCAGCTAGGACTATCCTGGAGTGGCACTTGAGGTTATCGGACCCCTGCGGGCAGGGGTCCGCGGGTGGCCCGGCGTGCGGAGCTGCCCGGTCTGTGCTCTGTGAGCATTTTGTGACTTCCCTGACTGTGGCAGAGATAGGTCTGAGATAGGGCCTCTCTATATTGGGAGCAGGTTTCACCCCCCTGGAGGTGGGGGTGGGGGACCCAGCTCCCGCTCCCACCTTCCCTTTTTCTACGCTTTCGTTGGCATGAACTGTTGGCATGTGACCGGGCTATGGCCGTGGAGGGTACATTGGGTGCCTGCCTCCATCGAAAGTCAGTGGTATTGCCGATTACACTGCGGACACCGCCCTACTATGATTTGAGTAGCAGGCACCGGCCGGAGCCCAAGCTGCCTCTACGCGACCTGGTGCCCGGTGGCAGTTTGCTCCGCGTCTGAAAGCGGAGCGGATGGAAGAGGTTCTGGTGAAGTTGCCGGGTAAGTTCAATATCATAGGTACTCTGCTGGCGGTGCTGTCCCTCATATCGCTGGGGCTGTGGGGC
>QMOF01000144.1 GCA_003650185.1 Chloroflexota bacterium
GGTTGACACCTTGAGCGAGGCGCTCAAGGGCAAGGTGCCCGAGGTCTACGTTATCGGGGATGCCAAGCAGCCGCGGAAGGCCCTGGAGGCCATCGCCGAGGCAGCGGAGATAGCCCGGCAGATATAGGTTCGAATCGCACGCACTGGCCAGCGTACGCTGGCCAACGGATGCGGCGGCTGGCCAAGGATAGCGCTATCGGCTTGCCGCGTTCTCAGTAGGGGTCCCAGTCCCTGTTCATCCTGTATACCGGGAAGGCTCCATAATCGTACTTCTCGAACAGCTTTCCCCACTGAGTCTCCAGGAATCGGTTTATCCTTCCCTTGCCGACCAGGGGGTACCATAGTCGGTCGTGATAGAGCTCCGAAGCAAGAATGAAAGCCCTGAACACCGGGGAATGGAAGAGGATATGATGAAGCCATTTGATATTCGCGGTCTTCTTTCTCAGAATCTGGTCCCACCTGATCACCGGGCTGCGGCTGACCCTGAAACCGAAGTCCAGTTGGTTCAGGTCATCATTGTCGAGCCCGATTAGCTCGACCTGTTGCGTGTCCCCAAGACCCAGACCCATCTGGTGTGCCATCCTGATATAGGGTATCTCCGAAGGTTCAAAGCCCATGATCCTGGCCGCAACAGCATCTACAGCAACCTGGTCCTGACTTGCCATGATCAGGTTGCCCACGAAAGGCTCCATTGTCCTGGGGCCTGCTCCATTTCCGCAAACACAACCGTCGACCGCTGCGAATATCCCCCCGTGGATCTCTCGCTGGATCGCCAGCAAATCAACAAGGACCTCGTGTATTTTCTTGTGGGCATGGTGCCTGTACTTGGGTATCAGTCCACCAAAAGCATTCTTCATTGCCCCTGTAGTCGTGGTGTGACCGTGTGTTTTGACAGTTGGCAGATGCACCACGTTGGCTCCGACGAACATCCTGGGTATGGAGATATCACCGAAAAGCTCGTTCATTGCCAGCATTCGAGCTTTGGGTTTGTAGGAAACCCAGTCAACATCGGTCAGCGGTTGAAACTCCACTCCGTACTTGCGCAAGATTGGCAGCCATTTGTTGTAATAGGCTCCCTTCCAGGGATGGGTCACCACCGTCTGGTTCTCAACCGCCACAATGTTCCTGTAACCGCTCTCCCTCAGAGCCTTCAGGACCCCCTCAAGTTGCCAGGGAGGAGTTGAGCAGGCGGGATAGAACAGCGTCCACGAGAGATTGAGCTTGATGATCGTGTTGTTCTCTTTGGGCAGGAATCGCTCGTAGTCTGCAAGATGCATCAGCCGGGCATAATCTTCGATGACTGTCTCAGGACGGGTTCTTAGCACTGCCACTCTCGATTCAGACACAGATCACCCCTTCATGTTAGTTAATGGCTGCCGCACGGTGCCCGCGCCACACCGACGCTGACCACCAGTCTCGCGGAAACCCTGCGGGCCGCGCAATCACACGGTGCTCAACGAACGCGATAGATCCTTAGCTCCGGCCCGACCACTGTTTCACTGCTGCAGATCACCTTCTCCAGAGTGAAAGCTTCCGCCAGGGTGTCATAGCACTGTATTTCCTCGGCTGCCTGCTCAGGATGGGCGTAGAACCTTCCATACATCGTGCTGCTTATGATGACGTAGTCTGCCTTTTCGATTTCGGACATGTCAGCGCTTGCCAGACGATAGCCATAGTATGCCGTTTCATACTCGCCCAGCAACTCGGTTTCTGGCGTGTACATCTCGCGCACTATGAGCGAACCTTCGGGGATATTCTCTTGGATCCAGTCCAAGGCCACTTGCTGCGTGGTTTCCTTCGCCAGATCTCCGCTGACACGCCAAGATGATTGCAGCGGAGGAACGACCAGTGCAGTGGCTATTATGATACACAAGACAACAGAAGCCGCACCACCCGGCGTGGGGCACAACCTGGCAAGAGGGCCCCGCAACAGCTCCGAGCTTCGAACAACAGCATAGGAGGCAGTGATAGCCAGGAAAGGCAGAAGGGGAATCACGTATCTCTCGAATTTCACCTCCCAAGAGCCAATGATGAGATAGTAGGGAAGTATCCACGACAACAACAAGAAAGCCGCCGCCACCTCCTGCCTGTGGTTCCTCCAGTTCGGGGCAAGAAGACGGTATGCTCCCACAGCGACCAGCGAGACGACTCCGAGAAGGCTCGCTACTTCTAGATAGGGAGTCAAGGCAGACCTCAACGAGTCTGTGGCATGATGTATCCAGCCTGGGGCAGTACCCAGGAAAACCACTCCATGTCCAGTGGCCATGTGATCCATTTCAAACCGCAAGTCGTTCAGAAAAGTCTGGTGATCCAGCACTGCAAAGGGCGAGGTAACGACAAAGAGCAACACGGCTGCGGCGCTGCTACAAACGAAGCCACGCGCAATGGCAAGAGAGGACGAGCGAAGGTTTGCGAGGCGAGGGTCGTGGTACACATGAGCAAGGACGAAGGCAGTAAACAAGGGCAATAGCAGGAGCCCCCCGCTTTGCTTCGTAGAAGCAGCCAACCCTACGAAGGCACCTGCGATCAAACCATGCCTCAAACGCCCGCTCTTCGCGAGAGAGACAATGAAAAAGAAGGCCACTGTTGTCAGAAAGGTCATCGGAACGTCCACTGTGGCATAGTGAGAGTCTCTTACAGCCATGGGCATGACGGCCAGGAAGACAGCCGAGAGAATGCCGATCTTCTTGCCGTACAGCTTGCAGCCTATGAGATAGACGATCAGAATCATTGCGGTTCCCAATACTGCAACCAGCACCCTTGAAGACAGGTACAGGGTTGACCTGGATACGTCCAGTACTCCCAGAGACTCCAGGAAGTACTCAAACTTGAATAGAACCATCAGAGTGTAGATAAGAAACGAAGGATAGTGAAAAAAATGAGGGTTGAAGTCGTTGGTCCTGGCCATGACATCGGCCCTGCTCACCAACAAGGGTTCATCGGGATGGTCAAGCATCGGCAAGCCGAAGTCTATTCCCACCATCCTCAAGGCAAGGGCAATGACTACTACAGCCGCTAGAGGGATCGCGGCTCTGTGACCTCTCATCTCGTGACTCCCACCTTAGTCCACTCTACCTGCCTTCTCTTATCTATGGCCTACCGCTACATCTTCTCAAGCTATAATCAAGGTGTCGCTACTCGCTGTCAACCGACCGTCCCGCCAGAACCTACGGTTGTCCCTTGTCTCTTCAAAGACAATGTAAAGCAGGCATGCTGCTCGGCTTCGACGGGAAAACCTGGACGGACGCAATGTCCGGGCAGGTCAGTTCGTTGCCTGGAGTTCACAACAGCCTACGTCCCGCCAAAACGATAGTGACCAGCCCAACAACAACCCCAAACCAAAGCGTGCAGAATCGGATGACGATGGTGGCTCCGGCCGCAATCCCTTTGGCCACTCCAGTCAACATGAGCAGACCAGCAAAGCTGCCTTCGGCCACCGCCAAGCCGCCGGGGATCATGGACACCGCTCCAGCCAATGAGGAGAAGGAGAATACAAAGGTGCTGAGCATTACTGAAGCATCTACACCAAAACCTTGAAGGACAAAATGCATTGCCAGACACTCCAGCCCCCAGGAGACGACGCTTATGGCTACAGCCAGCAGGAGAGTCGTCGACCCGAAAAGCCGGTGGGCGCTCTCATAGGCCAATCTGAGACTGTTGGAAAGTTTGCTGAGGAAGCGTACAGGCTCAGCCATGGCAAGCAGCCTGTTGCAGACCCTTTCGGACCTTGTGACCCATATCAGAGCTAACAAGAGGGCCAGCACAACCAGCACCAGCTCTTTGCCGTACTCGAAGGCTGAGAAAGAAATGAGCGCCAGTATCGACAGGCCAAGCATGTCCGTGATCCTCTCGGCAAAGACGACTGGGACTGTCCTGCTCATCTCTGAGCCGCTCAAGTTCTTCAGGAGATAGCACTTGAAGACTTCGCCCATTTTGGCTGGCGTAACCGACATGGACAGCCCACTGAGAAACACGGTGAGACTGTCCCTCCTTCTCAGCTTGATGTCGATGGTCCTCAGGTAGTAGTCCCACTTGCAGAACCTCAAGAGGTAGTTCAGGAGGGTGAGAGCCAGAATGAGGGGGATGTAGGGCCACTTGAACCGAGTTAGGCTTTGTGCAACCTCTCCAATATCGGCGTAGATCGCCAGACCAACGAAGATGCAGACCCCTGCTATCAGGGCGATGGCTAAGTTTCTTCCGAGTCTACTGGATGGCTTTTGCCCGTAGTTTTCGGAGCTTCGTTTTGACATGGTTCAGCAGCGGGGACCGCTTCCCGAACAGAGTCAGGTCACCTTTCACAATCGCATCCCGGATATCACTTGAGCCTGTTACTATCCCACCCAGCCCTATCTCACTCGCATAGTGAGCGTCGCTTCCGCCGACGACTGGCAGACAGTGCCTGGTGGCAAAATCAAGCGCTTCCCTGTTGTATCGCTGGAAGACGCACCTTGAATTGAACCCCTCAATGGCGTCTACAAGATGGGCGTATTCCGCAGAGATGTGGAATGCCGACTGCCTTAACCGATCGAAGGGGTGCGGCACAACAACGATGCCGCCCTGGGTCTTGATCTCGCTGACAACTTCGTGAAACCGCCTTGCCTTGACTTCATGAGAAAGGAAGAGTCCAGTTATCTCGCCTTTTTCGGTCATTATCTCAGCTCCGATGATGACTGTGAAGCTGTCGCTCTCGTGCTTCTTGGCCTCCTCACCACCCTTTGTGGTGTTGTGGTCGGTTATGGCAATGCCGTCAAGACCTTTCTGACGAGCAATTCGGACGATTTCCCCGGGATCCAGAACACCGTCATCAGAGTACCTGGAGTGAATGTGTAGATCGACTCTCATTCTGGTGGTCTATCGCCCCATTCAGCCCTGCTCTTCAGTCAACATCACTGCCACAACGATGACAGCCCATATGGCTAAGTTCACTAACATCGACCTGTCCCTGAAGATAACCTCCGGCTCTGGGCTCATCCCCTTCTGGTGAGTGAGGTACAGGTAGCGGAACAGGCCGTAGATGGCGAATGGTGCAGTAATCAGCATCGCTTCGTTCTCCACCGAAGCGGTGTAGAGCAGGTACGATACTATCAATGCTGCGGTGATAATGGTTCCCATCTGCTCTAGCAGCCTGATGGAATACTCAGCGAGGTTTGGCCGGTGCATCTCGGCTTCGCCTGCTAGCGCAACCAGTTCACCCCGCCTTTTCTGGATAGCCAGGAACAGAGCCAGGAGGAAAGTGCAGACAATGAGCCATGACGACACGGTGACCTCTACAGCCAGGGCGCCTGCAGCGGCGCGAATCACGAAGCCAACCGCAATCAACATGATGTCGGCGATCACGAGGTGCTTGAGGGCGAATGAGTACAGGGCCACCAAGACAAGATATGAGGCCGAGATGATGAAGAACTCGATGGGCAGGGTGAAGTAGGCGCCAACCAGGGAGATGGCAATCAGCAATAGCGCTACCAGAAGGGCATGACCAACTTTCAATCGGCCGGAGGCAATCGGCCTGCGGCTCTTGATCGGATGGGCCTTGTCTCTCTGCCTATCAATGATGTCATTGATCAGGTACTCGCTGGCAGAGAACATGCAGAAGTAGACAAAAGCCAGCATTGCCATTGCCCACATTGAGGCATTTAGAATGTTGGCCGAAAACACGACGCCGACAAAGAGGAGGACGTTCTTGTACCATTGCCTGGGTCGGCTCGACACTATGAGGCTCTTCAGCATAAGCGTCTCACACGCATATTCAGAACGTGGCCTTTGCTCGCTTGCTCATATAGCGTGCCGCCTTGGCGCACGAGAGGATATCATTAGCGGCGCATAACGCACCGGCACAGTATAGCGCCCCCGACCACAATGTGTCCACACGCTGTACTCGTCCACTACATATGAGACAGTTGGAGGTCCGGGGCGATCTCCGGATGGCAGTCTCTAAGATACTCCGCAGGCGTTCTCCATTGCAATGCTTGATGAGGGCGGATGTGGTTATA
>QMOF01000145.1 GCA_003650185.1 Chloroflexota bacterium
TCAGACAGAGGGGAAGGGCAGGCTGGGGCGAAGGTGGGTCTCGACGCCGGGGAGCAGCGTTCTGCTGTCGATCATTCTCCACCCTGCTCCGTCGCAGTTAGCTCAGATCAACATGGCCGCGGGCTTGGCTGTGGTCGGCACCATCGAGAAGTCAACCAGTCTCAAAGCAGCGATCAAGTGGCCTAATGATATCCTGATCAACGGCAAGAAGGTATGCGGGATACTGATGGAAAACCTGTTTGAAGGAGGGCAGCTTAAAGCCGCCCTCCTGGGAATAGGACTGAATATCAGGCTGGATGTCTCCTGCTATGAGGAAATATCAAACATAGCCACCAGCCTGAGCGGCGAATCAGGCATGGACCTCACCCCACCAGAGATAGTGCCCTCGCTGCTGGACGAACTTGACCGGGTATACCGTAGCCTGCAAGGGGGCACCGATATCTACGCAGAGTGGCTAGCGCGTGTGGAAACGCTGGGCAGGTTTGTGCGAGTGAGACACGGTGACTCGATTGAGGAAGGCTACCTGGCATCGATTGCCCCAGATGGCAGCGCAACGCTACAGCGTTCAGATGGGAGCCAGGTGACCATCTTCACCGGCGACTGACGACCATGGACTTCGAATTCACCGAGGAGCAACAGAGATTCCGCCAAGAAGTACGGGACTTCTGCTTAAGCACGCCTCGGTACCGGCTCGTTGACCCGACTGAAGAAAGCTTCTTCTCGCCGCAATACTACGCTGAGGTAGCCGCCAGGGGGTGGCTAGGGCTACACTGGCCGACCGAATATGGAGGCCAGGGGCGCACGTGGGTGGAGACAGTCATTCTCAACGAGGAGATGGGGTACCGCAGAGCACCACTGGGCGATCTCTACTATCAGACCTTCGGTCTCTTTGGCGATTTCTGCTGCGCGCACGGCACGGAGCAGCAGAAGAAGCAGTACCTGCCAAGGATAGCCAGTGGCAAGATCAGGTTCGCGCGTGGCTTCACCGAACCGGAGGCTGGTTACGATCTTACCGCTATCCAGACCTATGCCCGGCCAGATGGTGGGGATTACATAATCAATGGCCCCAAGCGTTTCATCACTGGTGCGAACGTGGCCGAATTCGTGCTGCTGATGGCCAGGACCAACCGCGATACACCCCGAGGCAAGGGCCTTAGTTTCTTCATAGTGGATATGAGATCGCCCGGCATTAGTGTGACTCCCGTGTGGTCGATAGCCTTGAGGACCAACGACCTTTTCTTTGATGACGTGAGGGTGCCCGCCGACAACATGATAGGCGAGAAGGACCGGGCGCTTGAGTACCTCGAGGATGACCCTCATTTGCGTTACGAGACAAGCCTTGGCTTCATGTTAGGAGGTGCGCGGCGAACATTTGAAAGACTGGTCCTCTTTGCCAGAGAGGACAACAGTCGCTGCTGCTTGGGAGAGAGGCCGGAGGTGCGCCAAAAGCTGGCGGACCTGGCCATCGAGATCGAGGCCCTACGCCTGATGACCTACCGCGTGGCCTGGATGCGTAGCAACGGTCTCACTACCAGGTACGAGGTCTACCTGGAGAAGCTCCTGGAAGCCGAAGTAGACCAAAGACTGACCAGGGCTGCCACAGATATGCTTGGCCTTCCAGCCCAGCTAGGGCTGGGAGCGCAGTATGCTCCCATGAGAGGGATGCTGTCTATTCTCGCCAGCGCAAGTCTCATCAGCTTCCTTCCGGGCAGCCCCGAAGTGCTGAGGAATGGCATAGCCAGGACTGTGCTCGACCTAGCAACATAGCCCAAACAATGGCCCTGGCTGGAAGAGGGCGCCCGGAGAAGCGGGCAAAGGCAGGAGGTGCCATGTACAGGACGGAAACTCTGGGGTTGGAGGAGGCAAGAACGGCGATGGAAGCCGTAATCAACAAGGCTCTGGCCGAGCCGGCCAGACCGGTGGCAATTGCGGTGGTGGACAAAGCTGGTGAACTCATCTGCTATGCCAGAATGGATGGTGCTAACCGATTCAACCAGTTGATGGCGATAAGGAAGGCCTCGACCGCGGCGCAACTGGGAGTAGATACAAAGCTCTTGCGGCAAGGTCTAAAGGCTATCGACATGAGCTTCACCGATATGGGCAGCACGGAACTGACCATTGTGCCCGGGGGCGTGTGTGTATATCATTCAGGCACCAAGGCGGTTCTCGGGGGGATAGGCGTCAGCGGTCGTCCGTATCACGAAGATGAGGACCTGGCTCGTTCGGGGGCGGACACGCTGGCTCTCTAGAGAAACGAGCTCAGGTGAAGGAGGACAGCATGGAAGTGATGTCAGCTATTCTGACGAGAAGGAGTGTGCGGCACTACCAACCTGATCCGGTGAAAGAAGAAGACCTCACGGCTGTTCTGGAGGCCGCACGCTGGGCACCCTCGTGGGCCAACACCCAGTGCTGGCGATTCGTGGTAGTGCGAGACGCAGCCACCAAGGCCGCGCATGCTGGGACCCTTAGCCCGGGTAACCCGGCCACCTCTGCCATAACTGAGGCGCCGGTGGTCATAGCGGCCTGCGCCGAGCTGGGTAGGGCGGGATACAAGCGTGGTGAAGCGTGCACCGACAAGGGTGACTGGTTCATGTTCGATGTGGCGCTGGCCATGCAGAACCTGGTTCTGGCAGCGCACTCCCTGGGACTGGGTACAGTACACGTCGGCCTGGTAGATGCCCCCAGAGCAGCCAAGATACTGGGGCTGCCGCCGGGTATTGTCTTCGTAGAGATGACGCCGCTGGGTTATCCGGCAGAGCAGCCGAAGGCGCCGCCGAGAAAAGAAGTCTCAGAGATGGTGTTCTACGACAGGTATGGCCAGCACTAGAGATAAGCGCCCCTCGTGGCGGGGCAGCCATGCTGGCCTTGGCAGGGGAAGGAAAGATCGCAGGGGACAGAGCCCCCGCGTATTGATCTGGAGGAGGTCGAGGCAGTGCTGTGGACTACTTTTTCGGTTCCTCAGGTGGTGCTGGGTTGACATAACCCGGGAGCAGTATCTTGGGAACCAGCTCTTCCAGTTCATCTACCGTCCACTTGTCACCTCGGGTATGGTTCTTGTAGATAATCCTGGTTATCACTGGCTCTGAGTAGACACCGACTGTGCCGCCGGTGGCCCTGAAGACTACGCCGTTTATGCCGGAGGCCGCGTCCGTACACAGGTAAGTCACTATCGGAGGGACGAACTCGGGCCCTGGCATGTTTATCCGTTCCAGGTATACCTGCTCTGAGATTTCGCCCTGCTCGAACTGCCTCTTGAATTTTGCCTTGACCTGCTCATTCAGGGTGAGCCTGGTTGCAGCCATCGGGACGATGCAGTTACAGGTCACGCCATATCTTCCCACCTCTCGGGCCACAGTGCGAGTGAGACTGGTTATTCCCCCTTTGGCAGCACTATAGTTGGCCTGGCCCACACTGCCCTGCCATGCCGCAGACCCTGTGTTGATGATCCGCCCCGATCGCTGAGATCTCATCAAACCGACAGCGTGACGGCACATATTGAACGTGCCTTTGAGGTGGACGTTGAGCACAGCATCCCATTCTTCTTCGGTCATGTTGTGGATCATTCGGTCGCGGACGATGCCGGCAACGTTGACAAGGATGTCCAAACGGCCGAAGGTGTCGACGCAACTCTTGACCAACGCCTCAGCGGTAGCAAAGTTAGTTATATCGTCGTAGTTGGCAATGGCCGTGCTGCCCAGCTTCTTGATATCTGCAACCGTCTCATCGGGAGGCGCCAGTTCATGTCCTTCGTCGGGAGTCCGGGCCACATCATTGACCACCACCTTGGCCCCTTCTGCGGCTAGTGCCAAGGCAATCTCTCTCCCGATACCGCGCCCGGCACCGGTGACTATAGCGTTCTTACCTTCAAGCTTTGTCCCCATATCCTTCAGTTGCCTCCTTACGAAAGAACTTCGCCTCTACTGTTGCCTCTTCTTGCTCAGCTCGGTATCGAGGAGCCCTATCGCCTCGAGCGAGCCGTAGTATACTCTCCTGCCCAACCTTTTCTTGGCAATGAGTCCCTTCTTCTCCAGCGCCCAGCAGCACCAACTGGCATTGCTCTTGCTCAGCCCCAGCGATGGGCCAAGTTCCCTTATCTCCGTCACGGCAAAGACTTCGTACGGGTGCGATTTCAGGAAGCCCAGCATCGACTGTTGAGATGATGGCAGGTCTGTCTCTGAAGCTAAGGCGATTATCCTGGTCACCGCCGTTGCAGAAAAGGATCAGAGGAGTTGCAGTAATAGATCAATATCATTTCAGCGGATCGGTAGTACAATCTGCGACGCTGGGCTTCATATCCAACTGCTCACTGGAGCGGGTGGCGGGATTCGAACCCGTGACCCCTTGCTTGGGAAGCAAGTACTCTACCGCTGAGTTACACCCGCCCATTTCGAATGTATTCTAGACCAAAAATCGGTGACTGTAAAGCGCCCGTACCCGTTCACATAGGCTGGTTCCGCTGTCCTGGTATCACAAACGCTCGGCGGGCTGAAGCAGACCCGTTGACCACCAGTTGACCAGCTTGAGACTCTGACTGAGCCTGCCGGGATACAGGTATGAGTACAACCGGGAAAACGCGGAAAGGATCACCGTGGCTGTGCGGAGGTGACCTTACTCAGCTTCTCCCTTACGCGGCTCTGTTCAGCCTTCCTCCGTGCCTGTGCTGCGAAGGCTCCCTCAGTACGTATGTGATTATTCAGCAGAGCCTTGAGGTGCTCCACAAGCTCTCGGTTGGCTGTCAGGTCAAGGGGCTGGTCGCGCATCCAGTCCACAAGCTTAAGCTTCTGGCTGACCGCATTCTTACTTACCTGCTCTTCTCTGACTATGAGCTTGAAAGCGCCCTCTCTGACGCTGAACACCCTCTTGTGGCTCTCGTATCCGGGCCTCGTGTCACCAGGGCCTCTTGTTTGCCAAGCCTCAGAGAAGATTGGCCTGTCCAGCAACGGACCAGCGTCAGTCGCCTGCCCGTCCGTTCCTGACAGGATGGCTTTCAAAGACAGTCCCCTGCAGGTATCGGGTATTTGCATCCCCAGCAAATCGCACACTGTGGGAGCAATATCTATGGTGGCGACTGGGGTAGAAACGGTCTTCGGTTGAATAAGGCCGGGGCAGCGGAACATCAGGGGCACGCGCAGCAATCTGTCTGAACTGGATTCCGCATCGTGGGAGAAATAGTACCCGTCCTCCATGAATTCCTCTCCGTGGTCTGCCGTCACGATAAGGATGGATGTCTCCAGCAGCCCCCTGGTGTCCAGCGCATGAAGGATGTCGCCAATGAGGCTGTCGGATGTTTTCATAGATTCAACATAAAGCCTCTGCAACCGACCACACACTCCACGGGTGAGGAACCCTGAGATGGCCCTTGAATTCAAGTAGTCTAGCTCTCTTTGGCTGAACTCCGTACTGCAATCCGGAGGCAGGTAGGGGGCGTGGTTCACCATGGTGTGAATCCAGAGGAACTGTGGGCTTTCAAACCTGCTATCGATGAACTCCGACAATGTATCCCGAAATCGGCGATGTGTCTCACGGTGCTCTTTGATGCTTACAGTCTTTCTCGTCAGTCGAAGTTTGTAGAACTGGAGAGCGGCCAGCAGCAGCCTGCCGATTGCTATCGTCCGCTTCTTGTCCCTCCACAAGGGCCGAAGCCTTTGGACAAGCCCTCTCAGTGGGTATTGGTGCCAGGTATCGGCCTTCGCTTTGGGCGTGCCTCTAGTCTTGCGGCGAGCGCTCTGAGCCTGCTTGTGCTTCATGGCTTGGGATGGACTCAATACGCAGACGTGATACTGAGCCCTCCGTGCGTAGCCGAAGAAAGGGGTGAGGAAGGCATTCTTCTCGATAATCGTGGCAGTGTTAAACCCATGGCTTGCGAGGATCTCGTCGATTCCCTTCACGCTCCTGTCAAGGCGAATGCCAAAGTGATATGGATACACGCTGGCCACTATTCCAGGGAACGAAAAGAAGGTCAATGGGCCTATGGAGAACGCATTCTCAA